>NZ_JCBATA010000119.1:0-7993 GCF_059816245.1 Frankia sp. RB5 | reverse complement strand
CGCCGTTACCGGCGACGCACGTCCAGGTGGGAACGGGCCATCGGGCACTGGCCCGGGACTATATCGCCGGTATCAACCGGCCCTCCTTCCGATACATCCACTTGTCACGTGCGACCTCGTGTCGCACCTCGCTGCCATTGTTGTCCGGTGGCACGGACAGGTCGGTGAGGAAACGCAGGTAGTCGGCCTCGCGGTCGGCGAGGCGACGGGCGAGGGCGTTCTCTGCGCGCATCGGCTTCGTCGCGCGCGGGGAGGTCTGGCTGATCCCGACCTGGATGGCGTGGCGGAACCGGCGCAGCGGCTCGGCCGAGTGTGCCGGGTCGACCGCGGCGGCGCCGCCGGCGCGGGCGTCGGTGGCGAGGCGCTGCAGGTCCACGAGGGCGTCGCGGGCCTGGCCGGCCCAGCACCAGACCTCACCGGTGGCCTTCTCGGCCACGGCGAGCAGCTCCCGCACGACGTGCGCGTTATGCCGAGGTCGGCATAACCCGCACATCGGCGTAATGCGCGCAGCAGAGCTGGTGGCCGGCGTCGACGAAGGCGTCGTACGGCGCCCAGCAGTCGTGCACCACGACCCGGGTGAACCCGGGCAGTACCCCGAGGAAGTCGATGCCCTCCCTGCCCCGGCGGGGGTGGCAGACGACCAGGGTGAGCTTCTCGGTGCGCGCGCAGTGCACCCAGTGCAGCTTCCCGGCGACCCGCAGCCCGGTCTCGTCGGCCCCGACCACGTCGGCCGCGGCCAGCGCGTCACGGACCTGGGGCAGGAACTCCGCCCCGAGGCGACCGGCGGCGCGGGCGAGCATCGCCGCGACCGTGCCCGGCGAGAGCGCGATCCCGAACAGCTCGGCCATCGCGACCGCGACCCGGTCCCTCGCGAGGAACTGGCCGCCGTAGAGGTAGAGGACCAGCGCCTCGACACCCGGCCCGTACTGGGCCGGGGCGTCCACCCCAGCCGGGGCCTCCGCCCGGGTCCGGGTGCCGCAACAGACGCACTCCCGCTCGACGAGCCGGTGCTCGACGACCACGGGCTCGACCGCCGGCAGGTCCACGACCTGCCGGCGCTCCACGGCCATGACCGGCGCGAGCAACAGCCCGTCCCCGCAGCGCCGGCACGCCACCGGCTCGTGCACGACCGCGCGGGCCGGATCGTCGACCAGGCGCAGCGTCGAGCCCTCATGCCCGTCCTGCCCACCGGGCTTCCGCCCCGTCCTCTTGCGAAGCGACCTCGGCTCCGGCTTGGCCAGCCCATCCGAACTCGGCGGCTTCGACGAGTTCCGCGAGTTCTTCCCGAGCCGCGCCTCCAGCTCGGTGATCCGGGCGTTCGCCTTCTCCAGCGCGGCCCTCAACTCGGCGATCTGCGCCGCCTGCGCCACGGCCAGCACCGCCAGCTCGTCATACGACGGCGCGGGCGACTCGACGGGCGACACACCGCCAGCCTACGGATCAGTCACCCACCGCTAGCACCCCACGCCCACAGCGAGAGTCACCCAAACGACCTGACCTGCGACAACGACGATCGATCAAGAGAGCTGACTAGTTACCCGGGACTGAGCGTTTCGCCGTGGTCGATGTGCGTGGGGTTGGGTCCCACCCTGCATCTTTGATCTGCCGGTGGCCTGAGCGCTGGAGCACGCGGGCGTAGGCTTGAAGGAATGCGGATCGGCGAGCTGTCCAAGCGTACGGGCGTGAGTCCACGCTCGTTGCGGTACTACGAGGAGCAGGGCCTGCTGACCAGTGCACGCTCCGATGCTGGGCAGCGTCACTATTCCGATGCCGAGGTCCAGCGGGTGTTGCTGATCCAGCAACTGTTCGCCGCGGGTATGTCCAGCCGGGTGATCGCATCTGTGCTGCCGTGTGTGGACACCCCGAGTGACCCTGCCGGCATCCAGTCGGCGTTTGTGGCGATGACGCGCGAGCGCGATCGGATCAACGCGGATATCGCCCACCTGGTCGAAACCCGTGACGCACTCGACGTGCTGATCAAGATCAACCGCGAGCATTGGGTGGAGCCGCCGACGGCCTCGGTCCCGGTCCCGGTGACGGCGTCGGCCTGATGCTGTGACCCGCACCTCAGCCGGTTGCCCTTCACATCAGTGTGAGCGGTGAGGATGGCTGCGGCGCCCGGAACGACCGGGCCGGTCGCACCGGAGGTGGCAGAAGATGGGACAAGCGTGGGGTTTCGGCAGGTATGGCGGGCCTGAGGTGCAGGAGCTTTTCGATCGTCCCGATCCTGTCCCGGGTCGCGGTGAGGTGCTGATCCGGGTCGACGTGGCCGGCGTGAACCCCCTCGACTACGTCGTGCGCTCGGGTCTGTATCCCGGGGCCGCCGGCGGACGTCCGTTTCCTCTTGTCCTGGGGATGGAGGCAGCGGGAACCGTTCTGGCCCTGGGCGAGGGCGTCGACGGGCTCGAGGTGGGTGACGCGGTCTTCGGCATGGCACTCACCGGTGGTGGCACCTACGCCGAGACGACGGTGCTGTCGGCCCCGCACACCGCTCGCATCCCGGTGGGCCTGTCCGCAACCGTGGCGGCGACGCTGCCCGTGGCCGGAACGTCCGCGGTAGATGCGCTCGACCAGATCGGCCTCGCGGCCGGCGCTACGGTCTTGGTCAACGGGGTCGGGGGCGGTGTCGGACTCCTCGTTGCCCGGCTGGCCGTCGAGCGCGAGCTGCGGGTGATCGGCACGGGGAGCACCCCCAAGCGCGAGCCCGCCGAGGCCATCGGGGTGCAGTTCATCGACTACACCGCCGGGGACATTGTCGCTGCGGCACGCGAGCTGGTGCCGGACGGCTTCGATGGGATCGTCGACCTGGTCGGAGGCGCCTCACTGCGGACGGTCGCTCCTCTGGTCAAGGATTCACGCAACATCGTCGCCGTGAGTGATATGTCGGTGACTGAAATCGGTGGGCGTTTCGTCCAGCGTCATTTCGACCGGGAGAATCTGGAGCGGGCCGCCCGGCTCGCCCGCGATGGAGGTCTCACACCCGTGATCACTGCGGTCCATCCGCTTTCCGACGCTCCGGCCGCCCTCTCTGCTGTCGAGAACGGCCACAGTGCGGGCAAGGTTGTTATCAAGATCGGATGAGCCATGCCCGGCCGGCTGACGCTGGAAGCCGGCCGGGCACATCTCAGACTGCCGCGAGTCCATGCACAGCAACCACCCGCGGCCAGGGCGCGAGCAGACGCCGGGACCAACTCCCGACCGAACGGGACCGTTGCAAGAGCTGACAGTTTCTGAGTCGGAACTGCTCTGGCATGGCGTTTATCCGTCGGTTTTGACACCACGGTTGGTGGACGCTTGATCGGGTGGATTCTATGTCCGCGAGTTTCGACACCACGAATGGTGGTGGGAGCACCGGCTGACCCGAGACGGAGGCCGGCCGATGCCGCGGATGTCGAAGATCGAGAAGTTCGCGGCGATCCGCCGTGATCTCGCCGCGGGAATATCGGGCCGGGCAATCGAGGAGAAGTACCGGGTCGGCCGGCGCACGGTCAGCGCGGCCATGGCCTCGGCGTTGCCTCCGCCGCGCAAGGACATGCCGCCGCGGGGCTCGAAGCTCGATCCGTTCAAACCCGCGATCGATGAGATCCTGCGGGCCGATCTCGACGCGCCCCGCAAGCAGCGGCACACCGTGAGGCGGATCTTCCACCGGCTCCTTGACGAGCACGGCATGGACAACGTCTCTTACCAGGTCCTGCGCACCTACGTCGCGGACCGCAAACCGAAGATTCGAGCGGAGGTCGGCCGCGCCCCGGTCAAAGTGTTCTTCCCGCAGACCCACCACCCGGGCGCCGAGGCAGAGGTCGATTTCGGGGAAGTCGCGATCGACCTGCGCGGCGAGCAGGTGACCTGCATCTTGCCAGCCGCCATCGAGGACTGACCGAACAAGCCGCCGACGCCGCGGTCGACTCCGCCTGCCGGATGCTGCGCCTGCCCTCGATCCGCGCCCAGTTCACCGACCTGGCCGAGGCCGCCGCCCGCGATCAGATGACCTACCGCGGCTTCCTCGCCGAGCTGCTCATGGCCGAATGCGATGACCGCAACCGGCGCCGCTCCGAACGACGCATCAAAGCCGCCGCGTTCCCCCGCGACAAAACTCTGCGGACCTTCGACTTCCTCGCCAACAACAACGTCGACCCCGCCGTCGTTCACACCCTCGCCAAATGCGACTGGGTCAAGAAAGGCCTGCCACTCTGCCTGATCGGCGACTCCGGCACCGGCAAATCCCACCTGCTCATCGCACTGGGCACCGAGGCCGCGATGGTCGGCCACCGCGTCCGCTATGTCCTGGCCACCAAACTCGTCGAGGCCGCCGACGAGAAGATGCTCGCCAAAACCATCGCCCGCTACGGCCGAGTCGACCTGCTCTGCATCGACGAGCTGGGAATATATGGAACTCGACCGGCGCGGCGCCGAGCTGCTCTTCCAGGTGTTGACCGAGCGCGAGGAAAAGGCCTCCGTTGCGATCGCGTCCAACGAGGCTTTTTCGGGTTGGACGAAGACCTTCACCGACCCGCGACTCTGCGCCGCGATCGTCGACCGGCTCACCTTCGGCGGCAACATCATCGAGACCGGCACCGACTCCTACCGTCTCGCCCAAACTCGCGCCCGCACCGACAAGACCACCCGGACCCCGGCCTAACCACCCGCCGCCTGCGCTGCTGCGGAGAACCCGACGGATCCGGGCGAACTCGACGACGATCTGCTACCGACGATCCTCGGCATCTGCGAAGACTTCTTCGCCCACGCCGACCCAGCCGTTCACCGCGAACTCGACACCGTCCTCCGCGCCCGCCACATCAGCGGCGTCCCGGGCTGGCTGATCGACATGCTCGCGCTCACCCGGCTCCGCCTGCAAACCGCCAAAAACGACCCTGAACAGCCCACGGCAGAGGACCAGAGTGCGGTCAAAACTCGCGGAGATTGATCTCCGGCCGAGCCGGTCAGGGGAGTCAAAACTCACGAACCTCTGGTGTCGTTTCTCGCGGGTCTAATCAATCTCACCATTGCCGCCGACGAACCACGTGGCGGTCTGCTCGGCACGCAGCCAGGAGACGGCTTGTGCCAGGACGTCGTGCCGTTTCAGGTAGACGAAGCCCGTCCGACCGAACACGCGGTTCAGGAGCCCGAGATCGTCATCCGCAAGGTCTCGATGAATCGTCCGCATTTTGTCCACGACTTCGCCCACCGTTCCCCACATCAGCTTGGCGCCGAACACGCCGTTCGGTGTACTTCCGGCCGCCCGTGCGGCTCGCACGTAGTCCGCGTAGCGGAAACCGCTTTCATCGGTACGGGCAAGCTGCCACCGGTCAGCCCACAGCGACTCGTCCGGCGAGCGAAAGTACGCCTGCGGATGACCGCAGATCCCCGTGGAGTCCAACAGTCCGAGCAGCAAGGAGCTGCCAGTACGCGGTGTGGCGCAGACGAAGTACGAGTCAATCGGCCGAGCGGTCTCTGTCAACATGACCGGGACGTAATCGCTCTTCTGGCTGTGCCGCAAGCGGTTTCGGGGACAGCCGCGGCCGTAGGGTCCCATGCCGGAAGTTTCTCGACCCGGCGCGGGCGGCTGGCTACCGGATCTCGCTTATCCGCCAGATCAAGCGAGACTCCGCCAGGTCAGCTGAGACCTGACACCGACGGCGGCGACGAGGGCGGCGACGAAGGCGACGTCGGCGGCGAGGGTGAGGGTTGCGGCGAGGGTGAGGGTGGCGAGGACGACGGAGAGGTCGGCGGCGAGGACGAGGCGGGGCCGGCTCACGCGGTGCCCGCCTGCGGTCCTCCTTCCACGGCGGCACGAAGACGAGGCTCTACCGGACATGTGCGTCCGGACTATCCCGGCGTGGCGTCGGCGCTTGCGCCAGGTCCTGCCACGCCGCGGAGGGCAGGATTGCTGCTGGTTCCACGGGGGCGACTGGCACGTCGTCTCCGGCTTGGCGGTGCGGCTGCTGCGCGAGGTGTCCAGTGACGGCACCGAGGACGACATCGAGATCTCCAGCCGGATGATGACCGCCGCGCGAGCCGAGGGATTGACCGGATGGGACTGGGAGGCCTTCGAGTCCCTCGTGTACTTCCCGATCAATGTGGACGCCGACGGATACGTCAACGGCCGACATCGCGCCTCGGTGATGATGGCCGCCGGCGTTCGGAAAACGGTGGTGCAGGTTATGGTCCTGGACGGGTAGATATCCGCGAGCCTCGGCCGTGGGTTTCATCGATCCGGGTGCGCGGCAAGCATGCGATCCCATTTCTTGATCGCAAGCGCAAGGTGCGTCACCTGCGTCGTGACGAGCAGGAAGTCCCCTTCGGTCGGCCACGGCGGCCCTGACTCGAGCGAGAGATACACCCGGATGACCACGGCGTCATCGGCCCGATCAGCGAAGCTGAACGCGAGGTTGGGCTCGGTGAAGGAAAGCAGACGTCCTGCCCCACCGCCGTCGAGCGGAGCAGGTGCTACCGAGCCGTCGGCCACGCCTCGAAGCCAGTCGCCCAGGTCCCTCGCATCCCACGTCGTCAGACACGGATCGTGGAATGACCAGCCGCGGCCGTCATCAGCGACAGCGTCGCCCGCGACGACCAGCCAGTTCGCGTCCCAGTCTTTCCCGGTGCCGTCACCGGCAATCTCGGGATACTGATAGTCGACGACGCGAAGATCGATACGCGCGCCGCCATCGGTTCCGAGCCTCATCGCCTCGCCGGTCATTGGCCTCATTTCTGGTATTAGAGCGTCTGGTCTTCGCAAATACCCGGCAGGCTGCCTGCACCAAAGGGTGTCCTGCGCCACACCGGCCCTCGGCGATCCCCGGCTCTCCGGGACTGGCCGCCGACTCAGAAATTCTCGGGAGACACCTCTAGGCGTGCGCAACGCACGGACATCGGTAGTCCGTTCGTCCGCGTCGGGGCCACGCCCAGGGTGTCGATATGAAGGGGGCTGTTAAGTACCGAGAGGATCAGCACGTCATCGTAAGAGACCTCCAGGCAGCGGCCTACCAGAATGAAGCCATCCTCCCCCGGGCCGCTCGGACGTATGCCCTCCGTCGCTCCCTCCTGCTCGACTCGGATATCCTCCCCCCATCGACAGTCATCCAGAACATCGAGCTCGACGTGCACGGGTCCCGACGAGGGAGTTTCGTCGCCACGCCACCGGCCGACTATCGATCCGCCCCCATACCTGAAGGTGACCAGGCGGGTGGGCGAATAGAAACCCACCACATCGATCTGCATCATTTCCCTCTCGGTAAGACCTGTGTGGTTACGGCGGTTCCATATGGCCCCGTCCGGGCGGCTTGAAGTGGCCCCGGGTGGGGGTGGTCCGGCGGCGGTGTGACGGCTTGACCTGGCCCCACCCCGGAGTGGCGGTGCGATGATCGCGGCTTCCGTGGTGGAGGAGGGTCGTGGGGTCATCGAGGGTGGAGGTGTTCGAGGCGATCCGGGTGGATGCGCGGCGGGGGATGTCGATCCGGGCACTGGCGGAGCGGCATGGGGTGCACCGGCGGACGGTTCGCCAGGCGTTGGAGTCGGCCGCTCCGGTTCCGCGTAAGACGCCGGTGCGGCGTGCGGCCCGGTTGGAGATGTTCAAGGAATCGATCGACGCGATGCTGGTCGCTGACCTCGAGGCGCCACGGAAACAGCGGCATACCGCGACCCGGGTCCGTGACCGGCTGATCAGCGAACATGGGATGAGTGACACCGTCGCGTACTCGACGGTGCGGGATTATGTGGCCCGGCGCCGTCCGGAGATCATGGCCGAGACTGGCCGTGGAATGGAGAACGCGTTCGTGTTGCAGACCCATCCACCGGGGCAGGAAGCCGAGGTTGATTTCGGGGATCTGTGGGTTCGACTGGCCGGCGAACCCACGAAATGCTTTCTGTTCACGTTACGAATGCCGTATTCCGGTAAGGCGGTCCACCGGGTGTTCGCTTCGCAGGGGCAGGAGGCGTTCATCGAGGGGCATCTTCATGCGTTCACGGTGCTGGACGGTGTCCCCACCGGGAAGAT
>NZ_JCBATA010000118.1:0-8290 GCF_059816245.1 Frankia sp. RB5 | reverse complement strand
CGGGGGTGCAGCGGCTCCTCGCGGACGATGATCCGCAGGCCGGGGATGTTCTCGGTCCAGGCCGACAGGTCGAGCAGGCCGGTCAGTTCGGCGACCTGCACGCCCTTCGCGATCTTACCGTCCTGGCTGACCAAGGAACGAATCAAACGCCAGCCCGTCCTCGGCGGCCTGATCAACGAATACCAACGAGCCACCTAAAACCCCAGGTCACCGCCGGTAGCCGAGTCCTGACACCCCACAGGTGCTGACTCACCGGGGGCGGCCCGCCCTCTTTTCGGGCTACTGGGCACGCTACACGCGCTCTTCCACCATCGGTAGTCCTAGGGTGGTAGACCCTAGGTTCGTAGTGGTGGGCCGGCTGATCACGATCTCCGAGGTGCAGGAGCTGCTGCGCCCGTCGTCGCCGGACGGGCACCTCTCACGCCGCCGCGCGGACCAGATCACGCGCAAGGCCGGCTTCCCGGAGCCCGCGCAGCGAACTCCGGCCGGCAGGTTCTGGGACGAGGACGACGTCCATGCATGGATCATGGTAAATCGTCCGTCGGATGACACCGACCCTGACGCCGGATGACCGGCGCAAAACGCCGATCCTATCGACGCGACTGGTCAAATCCGATAGGAACTGATAGTTGCCTTTGGGGAACTGAAAGTCGGGGGACCGATTGACGCAGGACACGACGCGATCGACAGCGCTGGAGCTCTTCCCCATCGCGGCCGAGCCGCTGACGCTCAGCGAGCTGGGGCAGTACCTCGCGACCGCCGCGGATCTTCTCCGTGGCTCAATCGACCAGGCGGACTTCAAGGCATACATCTTCCCGCTGATGTTCTTCAAGCGCATCAGCGACGTGTACGAGGAGGAGTACCGCCAGGCGCTGGCGGAGTCCGACGGCGACCACGAGTTCGCCCGCTTTGCCGAGAACCACCGGTTCGCCATCCCCGCCGGGCACCTATGGGCAGACGTCCGAGACCGGGACCGGAACGTGGGTCAGGCGCTGGTCACGGCCTTCCGAGAGATCGAACAGGCTAACCCAGAGACGCTGTACGGCATCTTCGGCAGCGCGTCCTGGACCAACCAGGAGAAGCTGCCCGACCGGAAGCTGAAAGAACTGATCGAACACTTCTCGACCAGGCAGCTCTCGAACGTCAAAGTCGCACCGGACGTCTTCGGGCAGGCCTACGAGTACCTGATCAAACGCTTCGCCGACCAGTCGAACAAAAAGGCCGGTGAATACTACACACCGCGTCCCGTCGTCCGGCTGCTGGTGAACATCCTCGATCCACGCGAGGGCGAGACCGTCTACGATCCCGCTTGCGGCACCGGCGGCATGCTAATCGAGGTCATCGAGCATGTGAAGGCAGCTGGTGGGGAGCCGAAGACGCTGTGGGGGAAGCTGTACGGCCAGGAGAAAGTGCTGGCGACCTCCGGCATCGCCCGGATGAACCTGCTGCTGCACGGCATCGAGGACTTCCGCGTCGTCCGGGGCGACACCCTGCGTGACCCTGCGTTCTTCACCGGACCGCGGCTGTCCCAGTTCGACTGCGTGATCGCCAACCCACCGTTCTCTCTGAAGAAGTGGGGCGATGAGAAGTGGGCGGCGGACCCGTGGGGCCGCGACCGGCTCGGTGGCGTCCCGCCGACCGGGTACGCCGACTGGGCGTGGGTCCAGCACATGCTGACGGCCGCCGCGCCCGGTTCCGGTCGGGTCGCCGTAGTCCTCCCACAAGGGGCCCTGTTCCGTCAGGGCGCCGAGGGCCGCATCCGGAGGTTCGTACTCGATGCCGACCTGGTCGAGGTCGTGTTGGGGCTCGCTCCCAACTTGTTCTACAGCACCGGCCTAGCAGCCTGTGTGCTGATCCTGCGCCGGACGAAGCCCGAGGCCACCCGGGGCAAGGTGCTCTTTGTCAACGGGGAGAGTCTCTTCAAGAGGGGGCGCAACCAGAACAGTCTGGAGCCCGAGCACGCCGAGAAACTCCTGAAGATCTGCGAGGCGTTTGCGGACGATCCCGGCCTCGCGCACGTCGCGACTCGCGAGGAGATTGCCGGGAACGGTTACAACCTCAACGTCCCGCTCTATGTGGGCGCGGTCGACACGGGCGAGCGGCCGACGCTCCGCCAGGCACTCGCGGAACTGGAAGCCGCCCAGGCAGCGGCGGCCGAGACCCGGGCTGCGTTGGAGGCGGAGCTCGCGAAATGGGGATTCCTCCCCGGTGACTCGGTGACACAGGACGACGGAGCGAGCCAGTGACGCGGGATGGGCGGATCACGCAGCGGGAGTTGGAGTCCTACCTGTGGGGCGTCGCGGTACTGCTGCGCGGGCTCATCGACGCCGGGGACTACAAGCAATTCATCTTCCCGCTCGTCTTCCTCAAGCGGCTCTCGGACGTCTACGACGAGGAGCACGCGGCCGGGCTGCTGGAGTACGGGGACGAGACGCTCGCCGACCTGCCGGAGAACCACCGCTTCGCGATCCCGGACGGGGCGCATTGGGCCGACATCCGCCAACAGACCAGCAATGTCGGAGCGGCGATCCTGCGGGCGATGCGGGCGATCGAGTCGGCCAACCCGGACACCCTGCCCGGCGTCTTCGGCGACGGAGACTGGGGGAACAAGAACCTCCTCCCGGACGAGACCCTCTGTGATCTTGTGGAGCATTTCTCGACCAGGACGCTGTCGGTCGCCAACCTCCCCGAGGACGAACTCGGCAACGGCTACGAGTACCTCATCAAGAAGTTCGCTGACGACTCTGGTCATACAGCGCAGGAGTTCTACACCAACCGCACCCTCGTCCACCTGATGACGCAGATGCTGCGGCCACGGCCGGGCGAGTCGATCTACGATCCGACCTGCGGCACCGGCGGCATGCTGATCTCAACGGTCGCCGAGCTGCGCCGGCAGGGGCTCGAGTGGCGCAACGTGGGCCTGTTCGGCCAGGAACTCAATCACGGCACCTGGGCCATCGCCCGGATGAACCTCTTCCTGCACGGCATCTCCGATGGTCACATTGCCCACGGTGACACCCTCGCCCGGCCGGCCTTCCTCGATACCCGCGGCGGTCTGCGCGCCTTCGACGTGGTCCTCGCCAATCCGCCATACTCGATCAAAGCCTGGAATCGGGACCTCTTCGCCAGGGACCCGTACGGCCGCAACACCTGGGGCGTCCCGCCCCAGGGCCGCGCGGACTATGCCTTCTTCCAGCACATCGCGTTCAGTCTCGATCCGGTGACCGGACGCGCGGCGATCCTGTTCCCGCACGGTGTGCTGTTCCGCCACGAAGAGACAGCTCTGCGTGAGGCGCTAGTGAAGTCGGACCTCGTCGAGTGCGTGCTCGGACTCGGTGCCGGCCTGTTCTACAACTCGCCGATGGAGGCCGTTGTCGTCACGTTGCGTGCCCAGAAGAAGGCGGCGCGGCGCGGCAAGATCCTGTTCATCAACGCCGTCCACGAATATGCTCGTGAGCAGGCCCAGTCGTTTCTGCGCGACTCCCACCAGCAGAAGATCCTTAGCGCCTACGAGGCGTTCGAGGATCAGCCCGGCTTCGCCGCCGTCGTTACGCTCAGCCAGATCGCAAATAAAAGACATAGCCTCGCGATTCCGCTTTACGTCACTAGCGCGGATGGCGCTCTCGATGATCGACCGGATGTCAAGCATGCGCTCGCTTCCTGGCGCGCTGCAGCCGATAGATCCGAGCTCGCGGTCCGTGATGTGCTGGCGTTGCTCTCACTGGAGGCAGGCCGGTGACCCTCAGCCTTGACCGGAACATCTGGAAACGCGTCGTCCTCGGAGACGTGGCCCGACATATTACTGATCGGGTCATTCCCGAAACGAGCGGGCTGGAGCGCTTCTTGGCCGGCGAGCATATCCCGAGCGACAGCTTGCAGATCCGCGAGTGGGGCCTCATCGGCCGCGACCCGCTCGGCCCGATGTTCTACAAACGGTTCAAGCCGGGCCACGTGCTGTACGTCTCGCGGCGGGCCTACCTCCGCAAGACGGCAGTGCCCGAGTTCGAGGGCATCTGCAGCGAGAAGACCTTCGTCCTCGAGACCCGGGACCCTGGAACGCTCTCCCAGCGGTTCCTGCCGTTTGTGTTGAGCAGCGACCACTTCCACGGATACGCCGTTGCGATGTCGCGTGGCTCCGTCAACCCCTACATCAACTGGACGGATCTAGCGGCCTACGAATTCGACCTCCCACCCCTCGACGAGCAGGAGCGCCTTGCGAACCTCCTCTGGACCGTCGAGCATTCCAAACAGGCTACACGCAGAATGCGACTGTCCTCAAACGCCGTTCGACGACATTGGCTCGACGATAAGGTTCGGCGGCAACTCGGCATTACACAGGTTCCATTCAAACGGATCTGGTCACGCTCTCCAGAAAGTGGTCGATCTGTCGCTCCGGTCGATGAGCCGACGGGGCGTTTCGTGTTGTCGCTCGCAGCGCTTGGCTCAGATGGCTACAGATCTGGACACGTGAAGAACATACCCGATAGCGCCGAGTTTAGCTCAGTGACTCTTCGGCATGGCGACCTCCTAATTTCGCGAGCAAATACCGTCGACACTGTCGGCAGAGTTGGGATCTTCTCGGAAGATCGCGACGATGTCTCTTTTCCGGATACCATGATGCGGCTACATTTGATAGATGCGGTCTTGCCCGACTTCGCGGCCGCTGTACTTTGCAGCGGACACGGTCGCGATCATATGCGTCGTACCGCTGCCGGCAGCGCAACAAGCATGGTGAAGATTAATAGAAATTCACTTGGAAAGTTCTCGTTCCCCGTCACCCCCCTTGGAGAGCAGCGGGCTATAATAAGAGATCTTTCGCGCTTTGATAAAGCCGTGGCAGCATTGGACCGAGAGCTTGAAAGAATAATGCGACTCAACGCGGCGCTTCTCGATGAGTTGTTCGGGCGGCCAGCGTGAGCTTTAACGAGGCGAGTACCGTCCGGGACTTCGTACGGGATCTGGTGCAGTCGGGCGATGTTCAGTTCGTAGCGGGAAGTGAGCTGCCACGGCGGACGGACGACGTCCTGCTGGAGGGGCAGGTCAGGGAGGCACTGGTTCGGCTAAATCCGGAGATCGCGGCGGAACCACGCTTCGCGGACGAGGTTATCCACAGGCTGCGGGCGATCGTGATCTCAGCCCGTCACACGCCGAGCCCAGTCGTGGCGAACGAGGAGTTCGCATCCTGGCTGACCGGCCAGAAGTCGATGCCCTTCGGGCTTGGTGGCGCTCATACGACCGTCCAGCTGATCGACTTAGCCCATCCCGAGACCGAGTCCACGAACTACTGGATCGTCTCGACCGAGGTCACCTTCAGCCAGGGGCGGATTGGGCGCCGGTTTGACCTCGTCCTGTGGTGCAACGGGTTCCCGCTAGTGGTCGGCGAGGCGAAGTCCCCTGTACGGCCGGCAGAGACGTGGATCGACGCTGCGGCCCAGATCCACGACAACTACGAGAAGAACGTCCCGATGTTCTTCGTCCCGAATGTGCTGTCATTCGCGACCGAAGGCAAAGACTTCCGCTACAGCGCTCTGGGCATGTCGGTCGAGAAATGGGGGCCGTGGCGGGCGGACGAACGCGACGAGAACACGCCAGTCAAGACCGGCCTGGCGGCCGTCCGGGAGGCCGTCGGCGGCGTGCTTACGCCAGCGGCTGTGCTGGACTTCCTCCGGTTCTTCACAGTCTTTGCGACGGACAGCAAGCACCGCAAAATCAAGATTATCGCCCGTTACCAGCAATTCCAGGCCGCCAATTTGATCGTCGATCGGGCCCTGCTTGGCCAGGTCAAGCAGGGCCTGGTCTGGCACTTTCAGGGATCGGGCAAGTCCCTGCTGATGGTCTTCACCGCGCTGAAGCTGCGCGCCATGGCCGGGCTGACCAACCCGACCGTTCTCATCGTCGTGGACCGCCTAGACCTGGATACACAAATCACCGCGACCTTCCATGCCGCTGACGTGCCAGGGCTGGTGTCAACCGACAGCCGTCAGCATCTCCAGCAGTTGCTCGCCGCCGGAGCGCGGAAGGTCATCATCACAACGATCCACAAGTTCGGCGAGGCGCCCGGGGTACTTGACGCCCGCGACAACATCATCGTGATGGTCGACGAGGCGCACCGCAGCCAGGAGGGCGACTTCGGCCGCAAGATGCGTGACGCGCTGCCGAACGCTTTCCTGTTCGGTTTGACCGGCACACCCATCAACCGGCAGGACCGGAACACCTTCATCTGGTTCGGCTCGCCTCAGGACGAGGGCGGATATCTCTCCCGTTACTCGATGGACGATGCGATCCGGGACGGCGCCACCCTGCCACTACACTTCGAGCCTCGACTCAGCGAGATCCACATCGACGAGCAGGCGATCGACGCAGCGTTCGCGGAACTCGCCCGTGAGGGCGACCTTTCTGACACAGAAAA
The DNA here is from genome assembly GCF_059816245.1 of Frankia sp. RB5. NCBI lineage: Bacteria > Bacillati > Actinomycetota > Actinomycetes > Frankiales > Frankiaceae > Frankia > Frankia sp. RB5. The sequence continues at coordinate 1,881 of NZ_JCBATA010000118.1, read as the reverse complement.
GACAACCCTGTCGAAAAAGGCCGCGTCGATCGAGGTACTGATCAAGGCACCCGGCCGGGTCCGGAAGATCGCGGCGGACATTGTTGAGCACTTCCGGACCAAGGTCGAGCCGCAGGGTTTCAAGGCCCAGGTTGTCGTCTACGACAAGCTGACCTGCGTCGCGTACAAGCACGAGCTCGACAAGTATCTCCCCGCCGACGCAAGCACGATCGTGATGAGCAAGGGCCCGGACGACGAGGCGGACTGGACGGACTGGACACCTGGCCGCGACGCGCTGGAGCGCGTCCTCGTCCGCTTCAACGACCCGTCCGACCCGCTGAAGATCCTCATCGTGACGGCAAAGCTGCTGACCGGGTTCGACGCACCGATCCTCTACGCGCAGTACCTGGACAAGCCTATGAAGGAGCACACGCTCCTGCAGGCCATTTGCCGGACGAACCGGACCTACCCGCCACACAAGACCCACGGCCTAGTCGTGGACTATCTCGGCGTCTTCGACAACGTCAGCAAGGCGTTCGCTTTCGACAAGAAACTCGTCGAGGAGATCATCTCGAATATTGAACAGCTCAGAGCGCAGCTTGAGCCGGCTCTGAACGCGGCGCTCGTCTTCTTCCCCGGCGTTGACCGCACCGTCGGCGGTTACGAGGGCCTCATCCAGGCACAAGCGGCGATCGCCGACGATTCAGCCAAAGACGCCTTCGGACTTGCCTACAGCGTCGTGTCGCAGCTCTGGGAAGCGCTGAGTCCGGACACGATGCTGTCACAGTTCCAACATGACTACCGATGGCTCACTGACGTCTACGAGTCCGTCCGGCCGTCCGACCTCACCGGCCGGCTCGTCTGGCACGCTCTCGGCGCGAAGACTCTCGACCTCATCAACGAGCACGTCGTGGTCGAGGTACCTCGCGCCGACCTGGAAACGATCGTCCTCGACGCCCAGCTCATCGAAGACCTGATGGTGGGCAAGAGAAGCGACGTCACGCCGGAAAAGATCGAGAAGCAGATCACCGCCCGGATCGCCCGGCACCTCACCAACCCGACGTTCATCGAGCTCGGCAAGCGGCTCAACCAGCTGCGGGAGAGATACTCCGGCGCCCAGCAGGCCAGTCTCGACTTCCTCCGCGCGCTCCTCGAGCTCGCCCGCGACACCGTGGCCGCGGAGAAGAAGATCGCCGAGACACCCCGGGAAGAGCAGGGCAAGGCGGCCCTAACCGAGCTGTTCGAGTCCCTGAAGACCGACGGCACCCCCGTCATCGTGGAGAACATCGTCAACCGCGTCGACGAGGTCGTCCGCGCCGTTCGTTTCCAGGGCTGGCAGGAGACCCACGGCGGAGACCGAGAGGTCCGCCGGGCACTCCGCCAGACCCTCTACAACCAGTTCCAGATCCGCGACAACGATGTCTTCGAGAAAGCCCTTGGCTACGTCCGCGAGTACTACTGAGGGACCCCCTGCGCAGGTCGACCGAGCTCCACGGCGCGGGCGATGGACTGCCCGCCAAGCCGGCCCCCGAGGGTTGCCATGCCGGTCGACAGGGTTGAGCCAGTATGTCCCAGCCCGGTCCAGCCGGTTGCCGGTCGTTGTGCAGAAGAGCGGCCACTCGCGGCTGCACCGACAGCGGGGCGACGAGCGACATCGAAGATCAAAGATGGCTGTCAGCAACTTCGCAAAGCGTGGGGTTACCGTGGGGTTTGCGATCTTCATGGTCTCCCCGAAAGGCTTAAAGATGGCCTTCTATCAGGGCTTTTAGTGGACCTAAGTATTCGTAATTAAATAACTTGGTTTTCTTGTTTGGATGTTGGCGATGTTCTGTGATCACGCCGGTAGGGTCGGGGTGTGTCAGTTGAGGGGGCTGGGAAGTTCGAGGCGATGGCCGCGCGCCT
>NZ_JCBATA010000117.1:0-8343 GCF_059816245.1 Frankia sp. RB5 | reverse complement strand
ACCATCGCCGCGACCCTCAACGACCGGCCCCGCAAGACCCTCGACTGGAAGACCCCCACCGAAGCGATGAACAACCAGCTACTCTCACGTCAACAACCCGGTGTTGCGAGGACCGGTTGAGTTCGGTAACTACACCTCGGAGGAGTTCGCGAGGACCCTTGTCACACTCGGCCTCCGACACTCGGTCGGACGGACCGGAATATGCTACGATAACGCAATGGCGGAGTCGTTCTTCGCCGCCCTGAAGAACGAGCGGGTCCACCGCACCTCCTACCCCACCCGCGAACACGCACGCCGAGACATCACCCGGTACATCGAGTTCCACTACAACACCCGCCGACTCCACTCTGGACTCGGCTACAGAACACCGCAAGAAGTCCACAACGAATTCCTGAACCGCAATGATGCGGCCTAAAACCGACTGATAGAATGTGTCCGGAAAACGCGGGGCCGATCAGAGCCCGCTGAGTTCGCCGTTCAGTTTCACGATCGGCTCTCGAACGAGCGTCCGCCGCGCCTGCGTCAGGTTGAAGCGGTAGTTGCCGATCTCCCAGTCGATCTGATCTGGGTAGCGGTCGACGGCGGTGTACGGCCCGATGTCGGCCTCCATCGAGTCGACACGCCACGACGCGATGTCTTCAAGGTCCCATGGCTCGGCTGTGATCTTGCAGCCGTCGATCGCCGGCAGGGCACCAAGGAGCTGCTGGTAGCTGCGGCATAGATCGCGGTAGCGCTGCCCGTCTGGGCTACTGCCAAGGCCGAACGCGATGCCACGGGGCGTCAGACGCTGAATCTCGGCCCATGCTTTCTCCAGCCGGAGAAGGTTCGCCTCGACACGGTCGAAACGTACGAGTGCCTGGTCCAGGTCCATCCGCTTCCCCGTCGTGCCGGTCCTGCCGCAGTGTGGCGCAAAGCGTACCGATCCGGTACGACAGCAGCCGGCCACGCTCGGCGCTCTCGGATCGCGCGGACAGGAGGCGAGGCGAGGCCGGCTTTACCAACATCAGCTTCGTGCCCAGATGCGTTAAGATCATTACATGGATCCCGACGACTTCTTCTACGACAGCTTCATCGAAGAGTGGGATCTTCGCGGACGGTCGATCACGTCACGAGCCGCGGCATGGTTCGCCCGCGCGATCACCTCGGGAGTGAGGCGGTCGCCACCGGACGGACGGGTGCTGGCTCCGGTGCCCAGGTTGTCGAACGCGACCACCACGACGCCGCGGCGGGCGAAGTCCTCGGCGAAGCTGTACCCGGCCCGGCCAGGCACCACCAGATGCCAGTAGCGCCGGGTGTAGGTCCCACCCGGGACGGCCACGAGAACGGGTCGTGGCCCCGGTCCAGCTCCGGTCGCCGGAACAAACACGGTGCCCCGTAAGCGACACTGCTCGCCGAGGTCGACGGCGTCGGTGACGTCGGACTCGACCTCGACGGTCCGCGCGTCCGTCCGTGGGTCGGTCGCCTGCCGCCTGGGCATGTCGGCCAGCTGGTCCATTGATCCGTCCTCGGCCCATCCCGCGTCCAGATGCGCACGGGGATGAAATAGATTGAGTCCCGGATCGGGCGTTGCGGGGAAAGCCCCATCCGGCGCAGCAGCTTCCCCACGCCCTGGGGGGTGTACACGATCCCGAACTCTCGGCGGATCAGCTCGCGCACCATGTCCCGGGTCCACAAGGCGAAATCGAACTGCATCTGCCGGGGATCTCGCCCGACAACCAACTTCCACAGCCGCGTCATCTGTTCGTCGGAAAGCCTCGGTGTCCGTCCTGGCGCTGTCTTCACCTTCAGCGCCTCGAGCCCGCCCTCGTTGCGCGCCTGCAGCTAGCCATACACCGTCGAGACACCCGCCCCGAACGCCTCCGCCGAATCCTTCGGGTGCATCCCCCGATCGATCGCGCTCAAGGCGAGCAGGCGGATATCCTCCAACTTGCGCCGCGGGATACGAGAGCCGGCTTCCTTCGCCACACCCAATTATCCCACAGTCCACCACAGAAGTCCAGTAATCTAGTTGCTTCTTAGCATAGGCTAAAGCGTGGCGGACGTCAGCGACCGCGCCCCCGACAAGCTGGGCGAGATCGTGATACGCGGACCGGGTGTCACTCCCGGGTACCGGAATCCCGGCGACGAGCGCGGCCGCGCTACGAGACGTTTGGCTGCACAGCGGTGACCTGGGCACACGGGACAGCGACGGCCGGATCCACTTCGTCGACCGCCTCCAGTCCGCGCTGATCAACAGGTTGCGTGGTGCCGGCTACCGGTTCGTCCCGCCAGGCCGCCGCGACCACACCACCCCGACCGCCGCGCTCGATCTCCACGGCTCCCCGTGACCAACCCGGCCAGATCGCGAACACGCCGGATCCCCGCACGGGGACGACGTCGGCCTCGACGGCGCCGTCCCGCAGGTCCCCGCTCCGGCTCCGATGGGCATGGATGGATCTCGGATCCAGGATGCTTGACGGGTGACCGTCCTCACACTAGCGTCGGATCACCGGTTCTCCGCGAACGGCATGGGTGTTCGGCCCGGCCAATCAGCCTCCAGCAACAACGGCCACGACTACTTCCCGACCGAGACCTGGCCGAAGCGAATACCGCGGCCACACCCTGAGCTGTGGGAGCAGAAATCGTCATGACCGCATGGACGGGCGGAAGCGGAGCGGGTGCCGACACACTCGCCACCCGATCGGGCACCCGCTCGCGAGACGTTGGGGCCGGGCCAGTGGCGACCGGGTGATCGCCTGATGGGCCCGGGTACGGAGGATGTGGTCGCCCGTGGCGCGCCCTGGCCCAGACCGCCGCCGGGCCGCCGGGCCGCCGGGCCGCCGGGCGCACTATGCATGATCTTCGGGGAGCGCGAGCCCGACCCGGTCGACGAGGTATTTCGCCACACGCGCAAAGGAAGCGAAATTCGACGGGCCAGCAGTTTCTGGCCGGAGCAGACTGCGAGTGACCAATGATCGACCTAAGCACGGCGTACGAGCGCGACACGCTTTTCATCGGAAACGAACATGTGCCCTCCGTCGGCCACGAGCGGATTGACGTCGTGTCGCCGTCGACCGAGGAAAAGATCGGTTCCGCCGCGGTCGCCCAGGAAGCCGACATCGACCGGGCTGTCGCCGCCGCCCGCCAGGCGTTCGACGACGGACCGTGGCCACGCATGTCCCGTGACGAGCGCCGGGCGGTCGTGCGCCGGGCCGGCGAGCTGCTGCGGCCGCTCGCCGACGAGCTGACCCAGCTCGTCTCGCGGGAGAACGGTGTGACCGTCCGCTACCGGCAGGGCCATGTCGCGCCGTTTTTCGATTACCACACCGACGAGGTGGCCTGGCCGCGGGACGAGCTCCGGCGGCTGCCGAGCGGTGAAGGCGCCCTGGTCCGGCATGAGCCTGTCGGCGTCGTCGGCGCGATCGTGCCGTGGAACGCGCCGGTCTCCCTGGGGCTGTCCAAGGTGCTGCCCGCGTTGGTAGCAGGGTGCACGGTCGTCCTCAAGCCGTCGCCGGAGACACCGCTGCACGACCATGTCATCGCGGAGGCGTTCGCCGAGGCCGGCCTGCCGGCCGGTGCGCTGAACGTCGTCCCGGCTCACCGCGAGGTCTCGGAATACCTGGTCCGGCACCGCGGCACGGACATGATCTCGTTCACGGGCAGCACGGCGGCCGGCCGTAGGATCGGCGCCATCTGTGGCGAACAGATCAAGCGCGTGACGCTGGAGCTCGGGGGGAAGTCCGCGGCGATCGTGCTCGACGACATGGACGCCGCGGCGATGGCCGCTCTGGTCCTGCACAGCGGCATGTTGCTGAACAACGGGGAGGCCTGCATGGCCTGGACCCGGATTCTCGTACCGCGTGCCCGTTACGACGAGCTTCTCGACGCCTTCTGCGCCGCCCTGGCGGCGGTGAAGGTCGGTGATCCGCTCGACCCCACCACGGACATCGGCCCGCTGGTCGCCGAACGGCAGCGCGACCGGGTGGAGAGCTACGTGAGCAACGCCGTCGCCGACGGCGCCAAGGTCGTCTTCGGCGGCGGGCGGCCCAAGCATCTGGAGCGCGGATGGTTCGTCGAGCCGACGCTGCTCGTGGACGTCGACAACTCGATGACGATCTGCCGCGAGGAAGTCTTCGGGCCTGTGGGTACGGTGATGCCCTACACCGACGAGGAGGAGGCGATCAGGATCGCCAATGACTCCAACTACGGCCTGGCTGGCGGCGTGTTCACGGCCGACCCGCAACGTGGCCTGGAGGTGGCCGGCAAGATCCGCGCGGGGACGATCGGCGTCAACTCGCTTGGCGTCGACATCCGGGTTCCGTTTGGTGGATACAAGGACTCCGGTGTCGGCCGGGCCCACGGGCCGGAAGGCTTCGCCGAGTACTTCGAGGTGAAGACCGTCGGCCTTCCTGCGGGTTTCCAGCCGTCCTGAGACACCGCGAAGACAGATTCCAGCCAAGCGCGAGGACATCCCAGCCCAAGGAAGTGGACACGGATCTGGCTCCTCACGGCGGTGGTGGCCGGTCGCGTCGACGACGAGATGATCAGTCTCGAGGACGCGACGAACGTGCCGCGGACCGTCGTCGGGGGCGGGATCGACACCACCGGTGACGCGCTGCTGGCGGCGTTCCGGCTGCTGGACCATGACCGCGCGCCCGCCAGAAGGTCCGGCCGTCAGTAGGCCGGAACCGGTTCCTGGCCTGAGGAAGGGAACGGTCCTTGGCCGAGCCGGCCGGTGTTACGCCGCATGCTGCCGGTATCCAGGCCGCGCTGAGCGTCTGCCGTGAGTCGCGGAAACAGCAGCCGTGCCGGCGGGCGGGCGTCCGCCCGTCGGCACGGTGGCGTCCGAGGGAGCCAGGACCTCGAGGAGATGAACGAGCACACGGCCGCGAGCCGGCGTGCTCGCGGCCGCGGAAGGCATATGCGCACCGGCCGCGAGACAGGCTGGCGGCCGGTGCGCTGGAGGCAGTCCCAGCCCACCGGGCCTGGACGATCACAGGAGCCGGTGGGAATGCCGCTCGGGGGCGTCAGACCAACGACGCCCCCGAGCGTTGTCACCAAGGTCAGGCGCCGCCTCGGGTCGCCTGCAGGGCGGCGAGCGAGTCCACCGTGCCCGGGTACGCGACGAAGTGGTCACCCTGGAAGTGGGACACGACCACCTCCGAGTTGAACAGCCGCGACCAGCCCTTGATGGCCAGCGGCTTGGTGAAGTCGATCGGCTTCGGGTAACCGCTCAGGGTCACGGACGTCTTGTCGAGGGCCGCGATCAGCGAGGCGCCGTCCGTCTTGTCCAGCCCCTTCGCGGCCTCCGCGATGGCCTCGACACCCGAGTAGGTGTTCAGCGACCAGGCAGAGACGACTGCTGCCGGGTTGAACGCGTGCAGAGCGGCGACGAAGGGCTTCATCTGGTCCGACGCGGCCGGATAGCTCGCCTCAGCACGCACCAGGTTCTGGCCCGCCGGGCCGAGCTTGGCGACCACCTCGTCGTCCAGCCCACCCAGACCGATGGGCAGCGTGGGGTCCGCGGCGTAGGCGGCCTTGATGAAGTTCAGCTGGACCGCCGGCGGGATGACCGAGACGACGCACTTGGCGCCGGCCTTCAGCAGGGCCACCACCTGGGGAGCGACATCGGCCGCCGTCGGAGGAATCGTCGCCTTGTAGACGACCTCACCGCCGGCCTGCTTGAACGCGGTCTCCGCCGCGTGGGAGGTGTCGATCGAGGCGCCGGCGGTGTTGGACAGCAGGGCCATCTTCGTGCACTTCTGCTCGTACAGCTTGGTCGAGAGCGCGGCGAAGAGGCCGTTGGTACCAGGGCTGAAGGGGAACGACACCGGGCTGTTCCACTCGACCTCGGTGGCCGGCAGGGCACCGAGGAACGGGATCTTCGCGGCCGCGAGAACCGGAACGATCTTGGATCCGTATGACGTGTACCCGGTGAGGACGCCGGAGACCTTCTGGCTCACGGCCTTCTGGGCGCAGGCGACCGCGGTGTTCGGGTCGAACTGGTCGTTGCAGGACTGGATCTCGATCTGGCGGCCGTTGACGCCGCCGGCGGCGTTGATCTTGGCGGCGGCGGCCTTCGCGCCGTCGACGGCCTCGGGGAAGCCGAAGGCCGCGGACTGGAGCGTGCTGATCACCATCAGCTTGATCGGCGACTTGGCGCCACTTGAGGACGAGCCGCTCGAGGAGCAGGCGGCGACCGCCGTCACCGCGAGGGCCGCCGTGGCCGTGGCGGCCAGCGGACGCCGCAGCCGCGACATTCGGCCTAAGCCGCCGCCTCTGACGCCGCGCGTCATGTTTTTCCCGATCATACGTATCCCCGATCGACTTCCCGTCGAACAGCCCGCTCGACGACTAATTTATATTGGTAATGAATAGATTCCACTCACAGCGCACCGTGGTGGCTGCGACGTGGCCGGTGGAGAGCGGACGCTAGCATAGCCGAAATCCTGAGTCCAGGATTCGAGATACAGGGATGCCGCGGTCATGGCCGAGTGCCCGAGCCGGCCCGCGCGGACGGGAAGACCTGACGCGTCGGTGACCGGTCGAACACGCCAACGAAGACCGTCCCCGGACAGCATCTCCAACAACTACAGCCTGCCGACCGGGCGTCGACTCGTGGCAGCGACCTCACCTGGGACCGGCACGTCGACAATGATTTCGGCGCCAGGACGCTTCCCGTATTCGCGAATCTCGTGGACCCGAGCTGGTCTCGGACTGCCCTCATCGAGGCGCTCATCGGCTGTTTCGATGACCACCACGCCACCATCGCGGCCGCGCTTCTATGCGGGATCGACACCCTCGGCTCAGCCAGGACCGGGCCGTCGAGCGGAAGCTCAAGACTGACCTGGTCGCCGGACTTCGTACCAGCGCGCAGCCGGGCGTGAGCGACGTGGAGGCGGCGTACGGGCTCGCCCGCCTTGCGCAGCGGGAGCTCACGGCCTTCGGCACCGACGGCGGCAAGGTCCTGGCTGACGACGAGATCGCCCTCGTCTTGCGCGGCCTGCGTGGAGTGCTTGGCCGCTTCGACATCCCGTTCAACCCGCCGTTCCGCGACTTCGGTGGGTTCTACGGCTACTGGAAGCGCGCAGGCATGAGCGGCGCCGGCGGCTGGGGCGCGCGCAGTGGCTACCTGACCGGCCTGTTCGAGCCGGTGTTCACCGCCCTCGACGAGCGCGAAGACGAGCTGGTGCGCCGGCAGTCCATGCGAGGCGTCGATGGCGAGATCAAGAACATCATCTTCGCCTCCATCGGGCCGAAGCCACGCATCGTCCTCGTCGACGCGATGAACAACCGGATCAAGGTCGAGCGGAACGAGGAGTCCTGTCTGGTCTACGACCAGCCCCTCGACGAGTCCGGGCTGACCTGGGGTCAGCTCGTTGGCTGGTGGCGGACCAAGACGCCGCAGGGCGACCGCACCGACCTTGAGGTCGGCCAGGACCTCTACCGGCGGCTCGTCCGCTCTGTCGCCAAGGACAGTCCGCCCGAGCAGATCTTGTTCCGCACCTACTGTGCGCAGTACGCCTCGGGCGCCGCCGCCGCAGTCCCGGCCCTGTTGCCCCAGGTCTACTTGCACTACGACCCGTACACACGCCGCGAGCGCGGGCCGGACGGCGGCATCATCAAGCGGGAGCGCATGGACTTCCTGTTGCTCCTGCCGGGGCGCGTCCGTGTCGTCCTGGAGGTGGACGGCCAGCAGCACTACGCCCAGGACGGCCAGCCGTCGCCGAAGCTCTACTCCGAGATGATGGCCGAGGACCGCAAGCTGAGGCTGGCCGGCTACGAGGTCTACCGGTTTGGTGGCCACGAACTCACTGGCTCCGGCGCCGAGGCCCTGCTACAGCAGTTCTTCGCGGACCTTCTGGCACGGCACGCCGGCTGAATCGCAAGGGATCGCTACACGCGGCGCGCCGCCATCGTGTGCAGTACGTCGATGAGGTCCTTTCTGCCATCCCGAAGCTCATCGGCGTGCAGCTCCTGCTCCAGTTCCTCAAGCCGGCGGTTTAGGTACCCCACACCCGCGGAAGGATATGGAAAGTCCTCGATCGCCCTTGCCTGCTGCGTAGCATCCGGGCAAGAGCGTGCAGACCTCGTCGTCCCCCTCGCAGCCGGCGCCCTGACCGGATTCCTCACGTTCGTCGGCCAATTGCATTTCCGTCTGGTTGAGTCATAATAACGGTAAGCAACGTCTAACTAAGTCGCGCCGAATGGCAACTTTACCTCAGCAATGATGCACTATGAGCATTTTCAAAGTTGGTTTTTTTAGATTCCTTCCTGTTCCAGGACGAAGACGGCTTGGGTGAATGTGCCGACCCGGCGTGGGCAGCCGCGGAAGCGGCTGAAGACGCGCCAGTTTTTCAGGAC
>NZ_JCBATA010000116.1:0-8374 GCF_059816245.1 Frankia sp. RB5 | reverse complement strand
TCCCCCGATAGCCCGACCACCACGACTGCTGTTCCACAGCAAGATTCCACACGAAACGCGCATGCCCGCAGTGCTCGTCAAGCCCAACGGCCTGTTCAGACGTCGGCGAAAGCCGGTAGCGGGACACACCCCTATTCTACGGAAAGGATTCGATCATGCGTTCCACCACTGAACACCGTTTCCTCTCCGACCTGAAGGTCGGAGTATCCACGGCGCAAATCCGATGACGACCCCGACGGCGGGTACCCCGGTCAGCGAGAGCAGCACAGCGGGACAGACCCCGACCGCCAAGCCCGAGCCGGACGCCGTTCCCGCTCAGGACGCCGGCGCAGAGGACGACGCCGCAGCGGACACCGACGCCGCCGCCCCGTCGGCGGCCCACGTCGCCGCCCAGCCCGCGGACGTCCGGGAGGAGGAGGCGGCCCAGGCGAAGGAGGAGACCATCCCCGCGCTCGACCTGAGCGGGGTGGTGAGCGGCTACGAGGACACGACGGTGCTGCGCGGCGTCTCCCTCACCGTGCCGCGCGGCACGGCGGTGGCGCTGCTCGGGCCGAACGGGGCGGGCAAGACGACGCTGCTGCGCACGGTCTGCGGGCTGCTGCGCCCCACCGCCGGCCGGGTCGAGATGGAGGGCACGGACATCACCCGGCTGGCGCCGCACCGCCGGGCCAGGCTGGGGCTGTGCCACATCCCGGAGGGCCGGGGCATCTTCCGGAGCCTGACCGTCCGGGAGAACCTGATCATGCAGTCGTTCCCGGGGGGAGAGTCCGCGGCCATCGAGCGCGCCGTCGAGGCGTTCCCGGTGCTCGGGGAGCGGCTCACCCAGACCGCGGGCACGCTCAGCGGCGGCCAGCAGCAGATGCTGGCCATGGCCCAGGCTCACGTGCGCAGTCCGAAGCTGATCCTCGTCGACGAGGCGTCCCTGGGCCTCGCGCCCGTGATCGTCGACGAGATCTTCGCCTTCCTGCAGGCGGTGAGCGCCGAGGGCACCTCACTGCTGCTGGTCGACCAGTTCGTGGTCCGTGCGCTCGGCATCGCGACGACGGCGTACGTGCTGCGGCGCGGTGAGATCGTCTTCGGTGGGCCCGCGGCGGAGCTGATGTCCGAGGACGTGTTCGCCCGCTACGTCGGCGGCGCCGAGGACTGACCCGACCCACGGCCCGTCACCGCTGCCCCACGCCGGCGAACCCTGCCCGGCGTGGGGCGGCTCTCTGTCCGGGGCCTGCCGCCGAAGGGGGCGCGAGGCGGGGGCAACGGGTTACGCTGCCCGCTGGCGGTTCGTCCGGTGCCGACCGTCGGCATCCGCCTTCCCGCGGGACGCCGAGGGGGGAGCCGATCACCGCCGGGCGCCTGTTGGCATGCCCACATTCACACACGTTGTCGGACACGCGATCATCGTGTTAATAATCTGCCCGTTATTCCCGACGGTTGGCGCGCGCTCCCCGGTCCTCGCGCCGGCACCGGGATCGACGGTGATCCGCAGGTGATCGGCGAAGAGGAGAAGGTCATGACAGCCCCGGCAGCCGGTTCCGTCCCGCCCCTGGTAGCGGGCCAGACCTACCAGGAGATGAAGGTCGGCAGCGTGTTCCGGACGCCGGCGCGCACGATCACCGAGACGGACCTGGTGCTGTTCCGCCAGCTCGTCGGCGTCTCCGAGCCGCTGTTCATGGACGCCGAGCACGCCAGGTCCGTCGGCTACACCGGGCGGCTCATCCCCGGGATGATGGTCTTCTCCTACGCCGAGGGCCTGGTCCTGCAGACCAACGTGCTGCACGGCACCGGCATGGCGTTCATGCAGACGGACCTGTCGATCAGCGCCCCCGTCTACGTCGGCGACACGCTCACCGTCGTCGTCGAGGTCACCGAGTCGCGCCCCGCCAGCCGCGGCAACCGCGGCGTGGTGACCACCCGCAACACCGTTCACAACCAGCGCGACGAGGTCGTCCTCACCTACAACCCGGTGCGCCTCATCCGCGGGGGCGAGTGAGCGCCGCCCGACAGGCACAGGAACCGGGCAGACAGACGACAGGAGCGGGGCAATGGGCAGGATCGCGCAGACCGACGGGCTCACCGACGTCCAGGCCGACATTCTGGCGGCCGTGCGCACGTTCGTGGACAAGGAGATCCTCCCAAACGCGGGTGATCTCGAGAAGAAGGACGAGTACCCCGAAGAGATCATCAACGCGATGAAGGAGATGGGGCTGTTCGGGATCACCATTCCCGAGCAGTACGGCGGCCTAGGCGAGTCGCTGCTCACCTACGCGCTGATGGTCGAGGAGATCGCCCGTGGCTGGATGAGCGTCTCCGGCGTCATCAACACCCACTTCATCGTCGCCTACCTGGTGCTGCAGCACGGCAGCGAGGAGCAGCGCGCCCGGCTGCTGCCGAAGATGGCCACCGGGGACTGCCGCGGCGCCTTCTCGCTGAGCGAGCCGGGCTGCGGCTCGGACGTCTCCGCCATCACCACCCGCGCCGAGCGCGACGGCGACGACTACGTCATCACCGGCCAGAAGATGTGGCTGACCAACGGCGCCCGCTCCGGTGTGGTCGCGACCCTCGTCAAGACCGACGAGGGCGCCGACTCGGTCTACAAGAACATGACGACGTTCCTGCTGGAGAAGGAGCCGGGCTTCGGCACCCACGGCGGGATCACCATCCCCGGCAAGCTCGACAAGCTCGGCTACAAGGGCGTCGAGACGACCGAGATGATCCTCGACGGCCACCGGGTGCCCGCGTCCGCCATCCTCGGCGGCGAGGACAAGGCCGGCCGCGGCTTCTACCAGATGATGGACGGCGTCGAGGTCGGCCGGGTCAACGTCGCCGCCCGCGCCTGCGGCATCATGATCCGCGCCTTCGAGCTGGGGATCGCCTACGCCCAGCAGCGCCGCACCTTCGGCCACCAGATCGCCGACCACCAGGCCATCGCCTTCAAGCTCGCCGAGATGGCGACCAAGGTCGAGGCCGGCCATCTGATGATGGTGAACGCCGCCCGCAAGAAGGACAACGGCGAGCGCAACGACGTCGAGGCCGGCATGGCGAAGTACCTGGCCAGCGAGTACTGCCACGAGGTGACCACCGAGTCGTTCCGCATCCACGGCGGCTACGGCTACTCCAAGGAGTACGAGATCGAGCGTCTCTACCGCGAGGCGCCGTTCATGCTCATCGGCGAGGGCACGTCCGAGGTGCAGAAGCGCATTATCAGCCGCGCCCTGCTCAAGGAGTACAAGCTCCACTAGGCCCCGCCGCACCCCAGGCGCGATCCCGAGCCCGCCATCCAGGAGAACGAGGCGATCCATGCAGTTCGGCCGGTACTACGAGGAGTTCGAGGTCGGCGCGGTCTACAAGCACTGGCCCGGCAAGACGGTCACCGAGTACGACGACCACCTGTTCTGCCTGATCACGATGAACCACCACCCGCTGCACCTCGACGTGAACTTCGCCGAGAAGACGACGCAGTTCAAGCGGAACGTGGTCGTCGGGAACTACGTGTACTCGCTGCTGCTGGGCATGTCCGTCCCGGACGTCTCCGGCAAGGCGATCGCGAACCTCGAGGTCGAGTCGCTGCGCCACGTCGCCCCCGTCTTCCACGGCGACACCATCTACGGCGAGTCGACCGTGCTCGACAAGGTCGAGTCGAGGAGCAAGGACGACCGCGGCATCGTGACCGTCGAGACCCGCGGCCACAACCAGGACGGCACCCTGGTCTGCATCTACCGCCGCAAGGTCATGGTCCCCAAGCGCGCCTACGGCGAGGCCCGCGGCGGCGAGCAGCCCGGCCGCCCCGAACCCGCCCCCCAGGCCTGACCCCTCCCGCCGCCTGGCCCCTCCCGCCGCCGGGCCAGACCAGCCAGGACGAAGCCGCCAGCATCGGGACGCACATCCCGCCTCCTGGCGGCTTCGTCATGTCCACGCCCAGCCGGTTGTCCGCGTCAGCCGACGCGGACAACCGCCTTTCCCTTATGCGTCCCTCGGCGAGGTTCGCGATCGCCCGGGGCAGGTCGGCGAGGTCGTACTCGCGGGCGATGGTGAGGCGGAGGCCGCCGTCCTTGACCAAGGCGCGCGCCGCCGCCGCGCTGCCGCGAGCCTGCTGGCCCAGACTTCCGGACCGGCCCAGCCGCCGCGCGGCGATCAGCAGCCTCCCGGACCGGTCGCGAACTCGGCGTGTCGTGTCCGATTCGTCCCTAGGTTCGCGACACAGACCGCCGTCACATTGCCAGAATGCTGCCACGGCCCGCCGCGCGCCGACGGCGACCATGACGATCACAGCTCGGCGCGCGGCCCAGCGGCATGCCCGCGGCAGAGGACCCAGCGGGCACGCCGGGCGGACGGGTCAGGCGATGCGCTCGTAGATGGCGGTGATGCCCTGGCCGCCGCCGATGCACAGGGTCTCGAGGCCGTAGCGGACCTCGCGACGGTGCATCTCGTGCAGCAGGGTGGCGAGGATACGCCCGCCGGTCGCGGCGACCGGGTGGCCGAGCGAGATGCCGGAGCCGTTGACGTTGAAACGGTCCCAGTCGCCGCCGGCGAAGCCCCACTCGCGGGTGCAGGCGAGCACCTGGGCGGCGAAGGCCTCGTTCAGCTCGATGAGGTCCATGTCGGACATCTTCAGGCCGGCCCGCTCGAGCGCCTTCGCCGTGGAGGGCACCGGGCCGATGCCCATCCGCGACGGCTCGACACCGGCGACGGCCCAGCTCACCAGCCGGGCCAGCGGCCGCAGCCCGAGCCGCTCGGCGGCCTCCGGGTGGGTGACGACACAGACGGACGCCCCGTCGTTCTGGCCGGAGGAGTTGCCGGCGGTGACCGTCGACTCCGGGTCCTCGCGGCCCATGATGGCGCGCAGCCGGCCGAGCGACTCGAGGCTCGAATCGGCGCGCGGGTGCTCGTCGCGGTCGACGACGACGCTCTCCTTGCGACCCTTGACCGTCACCGGGATGATCTCGTCGGCGAAGCGGCCCTCGTTCTGGGCGGCGACCGCGCGCTGGTGGGAGCGCAGCGCGAACTCGTCCTGCTCCGCGCGGGGGATGGAGTACTCGCGGCGCAGGTTCTCCGCCGTCTCGATCATGCCGCCGGGGACGGGGTGGTTCACGCCGCCGGCGGTGACCCGGCCGCGGGCGAGCGCGTCGTGCAGGGTGACCGAGCCGCTGTTCGGGCCCCAGCGCATCGAGGTGGAGTAGAACGCGGCGTTGCTCATGCTCTCCGCGCCGCCGGCGAGCACGACGTCGGAGACGCCGGTCTGGACCTGCATCGCGGCCATGGCGACGGTCTGCACGCCCGAGCCGCACCGGCGGTCGAGCTGCAGGCCGGGAACGGTGATGTCCAGGCCCGCGTCGAGCGCGACGACCCGGCCCAGCGCGGGGGCGTCCATCGTCGGGTAGCAGGAGCCGAACAGGACGTCGTCGATGTCCGCCGAGGTGAGCTTCGTGCGCTCCAGCAGCCCCCGGATCACCGCCGCGCCGAGCTCGTGCGCGCTCAGACCCTTGAAGGCGCCACCGTAGCGCCCGACCGGGGTCCGCACCGGCTCACAGATCACCGCGTCACGCATGACAACTCCTGTCCGCACCAGGTCGCCGGGGCCAGCTCGTGGCCACGCGGTCCACACGTCCGGGCGACGACGGCCCACTACGCGCTCCGCGCCAGCCCAACAAGGCCACCGGCCCCGCCTGAACGATAGCTCAGCCGAGACGCACATTCCCGATTCGTGACCGGCACCCCACCGCGTCCCGGTAGGCCCGACTTCACGGGTGGAAGTCCTGATCCCGGGCGCCGTCACCACTGATCCGCTTCGCTGGCGCCGTCCGCGCCCACCGGGCTAGGCTCGGGCGCTGGCGACCGGGCCGGCCGCCGCGGCGACCGACGCGACGGACCCAACCGACGTGCCAGGCAGGCGATGGACCAACCCGGGCGCCGGACGAACCCTGACGCCGGACGAACCCAGGCGGCGGGCCGGTCCAGGCGGCGGGCGACCGGGACGCGGAGGCCTCCGGGCTCGCGGGGGCTCTCCGACCCACCACTGTGAACGAGGAGAGATGCCGAAATGACCGAGACCCGACGCGTGGCGATCGTGACCGGGGCGGCCCGGGGCATCGGCGCGGCCACGGCCCGCCGGCTCGCCGCCGACGGCCTGGCCGTGGCGCTGCTCGACCTCGACGAGGCGGGCGCCAAGGAGGTCGCGGCGAGCATCGTCGCCGACGGCGGCTCGGCCCTGGGCCTCGCCGCGGACATCAGTGACGCGGCGCAGGTCTCCGCGGCGGTCGCCCGGGTGGCCAGCGAGCTCGGCGCGCCGACGGTGCTGGTCAACAACGCCGGCGTCACCCGCGACAACCTGGTCTTCAAGATGACCGAGCAGGACTGGGACCTGGTGCTGACCGTGCACCTGCGCGGCGCGTTCCTGATGACCCGCGAGGTCCAGAAGCACATGGTCGAGGCGAAGTGGGGCCGGATCGTCAACCTGTCGAGCACCTCGGCGCTCGGCAACCGCGGCCAGGCGAACTACGCCGCCGCGAAGGCCGGCATGCAGGGCTTCACCAAGACGATCGCCATCGAGCTGGGCCGCTACAACGTCACCGCGAACTCGATCGCCCCCGGCTTCATCGCCACCGAGATGACGCGGGCGACGGCTGACCGCCTCGGCCGGGACTTCGACGAGTACGCCGCCGAGCGGGCCAAGGCGATCCCGGTCGGCCGCCCCGGCCAGCCCGAGGACATCGCGCACACCGTGTCGTTCCTGGTCAGCGAGGGCGCGGGCTTCGTGTCCGGCCAGGTGATCTACGTCGCCGGCGGCCCGAAGGCCTGACGCGTCGGCCGCGGCGCGGCGCCGGCTCGGCCGGCGGGCTCAGGTCGGCCGGCGGGCTCAGGTCGTGAGCAGCCGGCGCAGCCAGTCGAGGCGCGCCGCCCCGGCCCGGCGGGCGAGCGTGGTGTGCGGCGCGAGCAGGTCGAAGCCGTGGAACCCGCCGGGCCAGACGTGCAGTTCCGCCTGTCCGCCGGCCTGCCAGATCCGGTTCGCGTAGGCGACGCCCTCGTCCCGGAAGGTCTCCGCGGAGCCGACGTCGAGGAACGTCGCCGGCAGGCCGGTGTGGTCGGTCGCGCGGGCGGCGGCGGCGTAGGGCGGCACGTCGGGGCGGCCGCGCCGCTCACCGAGCAGGGCCTGCCAGCCGAGCTGGTTGTCCGACCGCTTCCACACGCCCGTGCCGGCCATCTG
This sequence comes from Frankia sp. RB5, assembly GCF_059816245.1. Taxonomy (NCBI): domain Bacteria; kingdom Bacillati; phylum Actinomycetota; class Actinomycetes; order Frankiales; family Frankiaceae; genus Frankia; species Frankia sp. RB5. The sequence continues at coordinate 1,176 of NZ_JCBATA010000116.1, read as the reverse complement.
CAGGGTCGAGTACGAGTCGTTGCGGTCGTCCAGCATCGGGCACATGAGCAGCTGGCCGAGCAGCGCCGGGCCGCCGCGGTCGCGCACCAGGTGGGCAAGCGACGCGGCGAGGCCGCCGCCCGCACTCGCCCCGGCGATCACGATCCGGCGCGGGTCGGCGCCGAGCTCGGCGGCCTGCTCCACCACCCACCGCAGGCCCGCGTAGCAGTCCTCGACCGGCGCGGGATACGCATGCTCGGGGGCGAGCCGGTATTCGACGGACACGGCGACGAGCCCAAGCTCCAGGCACCAGTCGACCACGGCGCCGAAGCCGAGCCGTCGGTCGCCGAGCATCATGCCGCCGCCGTGCATGAAGTACACCAGCGGCATCGCCGCCGCGGCGGCACCGGCGGCGCTCCCCGCGGGCCGGCAGACCAGCAGCGTCACGTCCGGTGCGTCCGGCGGGCCCGCCACCGTGATCTCGCGCGTCTCGGCCGCCCCCGCGCGGGTGAGATCCTCATGCGCGATCAGGGCGCCGCTGCTCGCCCGCATGGCCTCGAGGGCGTCCAGGGTGATCTCCGGGGCTCCCGCGCTCACGAAGGCGTCCAGTACGGCGGCGAGCTCGCCGTCGAACGGCGGCGGTGGGCCCACCTGTTCCCCGCGGACGGACTCGATGGCGCCTGTCATGCGATCCTCCCGGCAAAACCCGGAAAATAGATATATGATTTATATCACTCTACCGTTGGCGGCCGCTCGCGGTCGAGCCGGCTCCCCACCTTCGGGCAGGTCCACGAGGGATCCAGCGCCGTTCCACCTTCTCGACGCCGACCCTCAGAGCCGATAGCGTCAAATTATTGTTCTTCATCAGGTCAGGCCGGTGGCCAGCTCCGCGGCGCGCCCCGGCGGAAGGTGAGGGTCGATGGACGTCGGCGTCTACTTCGACATGCGCAACCCGCGCCGGTGGCGCCGGGACCCGGCCGAGCTGTACGGCGCCTTCCCCGAGCTGTGCGAGGAGGCCGAGCGGCTCGGCCTCGACGCCGTCTGGGCCACCGAGCACCACGGCTTCGACGACGACTACCTGCCCGCTCCGCTGACCCTGCTGGCCGCGGCCGCCGCCCGGACCCGCCGAGTGCGGCTCGGCACCGGCATCGTGGTGGCGCCGCTGCACGCGCCGGCGGAGCTCGCCGAGCAGGCGGC
>NZ_JCBATA010000115.1:0-8693 GCF_059816245.1 Frankia sp. RB5 | reverse complement strand
CAAGCCAGAACTCGAGACGCCCTGCGGGGCTTGCTTGAGCCGTGTGCCGCGACGAGTGGCACGCACGGTTCTGAGGGGGCCCCGGCGCTGCAAGGCGCCGGGGCTACCCGACCGCGACATCCGCATGATCAAACTGCGGCAGAAAGTCTCCGGCTGCCTACGCACCCTCACCGGAGCCAGACAGTTCTGCGCGATCCGCAGCTACCTGTCCACCGCCACCAAACACGGCATCCCCCAGTTCCCCGCCCTCGTCCAACTCGCCGAGGGCCGCCCCTGGATGCCCACAACCACCTAACCAAAGATCAAAGCGGTACCTGACCAGTTACCCGTGCGCTACCGTACTTCGCTCCGGCTCTTCCGCAACTCTGCCAGCGCTTCAGTGGCCGCATTCTCGGTATCGTGGAGGACACCGAAAACGGCTACCAGAAATACCTGGCAGGCGGGAAGCCACCATGTCCGGTCGTTTCGGTGGCTCGAAGCCCGCTGAAGCTCCCCGAGGACTACCTTGTCGGGCAGTCGGTAGTCTTCTCCGCGGAATCGCTGCTGCGCGCCCACGGGAACATCCTGGACGGCGGCGAGACGTGTGTCATCGGCTACGGTAAGATCGGCCGCAGCGTCGCGAACACCCTCCGGGTGAAGTCGGTGCGCACGACGGTGTTCGAGACCGATCCCGTTCGGGCGGTCGAAGCGATGTCGCACGGGTTCGCGGTGAGCAGGTCGAAATCCGAAGCGCTGGCGCGGGCGAACATCGTCGTGTGCGCGACGGGCAGCCGGGCCCTGACCGGCGACGACTTCAGTGCGCTCCGGTCGGGGTCCTACCTGGCGTCGGTCACCTCGTCCGACGATGAGCTCGACCTCGAAACGGTGATGCGCTCCTACCAGCAACGCCGACTCGGCCCCCATGTGACACGGCTGTCGAGGACCGGTCACTACTTCTACCTCCTCAATGACGGTAACGCCGTCAACTTCGTCCACGGTGCCGCTGTCGGTCCTTTCATCTACCTCGTTCAGGGCGAGATTCTGGCTGCACTGGCGATGCTGGCCTCGGGCCGGCTGGCGGAACCGGGTCTGCACCAGGTCCCCCATCGGGTCCGTGAGAGCATCGCGCGGGCATGGCTCCGCACCTTCAACGACGAGTGAGGATCCTCGGTGAACGAACACGTCCTGGCCGCGGTTCGGCAGTATCTCGATGTCCACCCCGAGGAACGCGGCGGGCTCGAACCCCTGCTCGACCTCGCTGCGGGCACGGCGCCGGTCGCGTCTCGCCGCACCGTCCCGGGACACGTCACCTGCGGTGCGATTGCCGTGGGAGAGCACCGGCGAGTGCTCCAGATCCGACACAGGAGTCTCGATCGCTGGCTGCTGCCGGGGGGACACGTCGAAGCCGACGACCGCACGTTGCAGGATGCCGCTGTCCGGGAGCTCTCCGAGGAGACCGGGATCCCCGCGTCGGCCGTCAGTCCCATGACGGGGTACCCGATCGACATCGACGCGCACGACATCCCCGAAAACCCCGCGAAGGGTGAACCCGCCCACACCCACTACGACTTTCGCTTTCTCCTGGAAACGAAGACCCCGGGTCCGGGCGGTCACATTGATCTCCAGCTGGAAGAAGTGACCGCCCACCGCTGGGTTCCGGCATCGGAACTCACTGGACGGCTCCGCGACAAGGTCACAGCCGTTCTCCACGACGCGTGACAGACGGCTAACCGCTTCGAGGCTGACCAGGGACACCGCCGGCGAGAGGACCCGCCGCCGGCGATGCAACCAGCCGGCGACAAGGCCGGGCGGGACTGGAGCACATCCCGACCGCCCGCCAGGCTCTCCCCGACCGTCGTCCACTGAGGCGGATAGGACCTGTCGCCCACGCTCGACCAACGACCGGCAACGGTGCCGGCGACCGGGACCGGCCCGGACTGGTAGCCACACCCCCCGGCTGCCGGTTCGGGGCTCTCTGCATTGCGGGACCGCCGCACTCCACGGGAAGTGGATCTCACCTGGCCCTCGGCCGGCCGGCTGTACTTCCACACCGCCCGCGACCCGGTGCCCCCCCGTGACCGGGAACGGCCCGCTCGTCCCCGTACCCACCGGCGTCGGACTGTTCCCCGGCGAGGTGTTCTACGTCCCGCGCCGCTCGGTGGAACGCGACAGCGACCTGCGGCTGTGGTCGTACCACCCGGCCGGCGGCCACTTCGCCGCCTGCGAGCAACCCGACGCCTTCGTGGACGACCTCCATGACCGTCGACGGCGAGGACTGGGAGTTCATCCCCGACCCGCGCGGCACGATGCCCGGCATGCTGCGCAGGCGCCAACCCATCAGACGACGGCGGTCTCGAGGAGTTCCGCGAGTTCGCGCCCAACCGGGCTTCACGCCGTCGCGGTGCAGGCCACCGGGTCTACCACCCTCTTGACGCGCCAACAAACCTATCATAGCAATGATAGGACGGTTAGGAGGCCGGTCATGGAGCTGGGGATCGCCGGACACGTCGCGGTGGTGACGGGTGGTGGTCGGGGGCTCGGGGCGGGCATCTGTGCCGCGCTGGCCGCCGAGGGCGCCCACGTCGTGGTGCTCGATCAGGACCGGGAGTCGGCGGACACCCTCGCCGGCAGGCTCCGGGGCGACGGCCTGCGCGCCGAGGCGGCGGTGGCCGACGTCCGGGACGACGCCGAGATCCGCCGGATCATCGACGGCGTCGTCGAGCGCCACGGCTCCCTCGAGATCCTCGTCAACTGCGCCGGGCTGTCCCGCGACGCCCCGATCGCGTCGATGACCGACGAGGAGTGGCAGCTGGTCCTCGACGTCTGCCTCACCGGGCCGTTCCACGTCACGCGGGCGGCGGTACCGCACATGCTCGCCCGCGAGTACGGCCGGATCATCAACATCTCGTCGCGGGCCCGCCTCGGCGACCGCAACAAGTCCAACTACTCCGCCGCCAAGGCCGGGCTGGTCGGTTTCAGCTCCGCGCTCGCCCTGGAGCTCGCGTCGTCCGGCATCACCTCGAACGCCATCGCTCCCGGCTACATCGAGACCGAGCGCGTCCGCTCGCTGCGCTACTACGAGCAGCTGCACGCACGCGCCATGGAGCTGACGCCGACCGCGCGCTCCGGGCAGCTCGCCGACGTCTCCGACGCGGTGCTCTACCTCGCCGCCGCGCAGTCGGGCTTCATCACCGGCGAGGTTCTGACGGTCGCGGGCGGCCGGCTGCGATGAGCGCACCGCGGCCACGCTCCGACCGATCCCAGCAGCGGGGAAGGATGCCATGACCATCACCATCACCTCCCTGGACGCCGAGTTCGGCGTCGACATCACCGGCGTGGACCTGGAGAAGGCCGCCTACGACCACGGCTTCCTCGTCCAGCTGCGCGCGGCCCTCGACGAGCACCGCGCCGTCCGCCTGCGCGACCAGCGGATCTCACCGAAGACGCTGACCACCGTCACCGAGTACTTCGGCCCGCTGCTGGACATCCGCCGGGCCGGTGGGAACGCCCTGCACATCCCGGGCCACCCGATGATCAAGGTCATCTCGAACGAGAACGACCCCGAGACGGGCCGCGCGCTCGGCGACGGCAACAACTCCGCCCAGGTCTGGCACACCGACAGCACCACCTGGGAGGTGCCACCGAGCCACATCGCCTTCTACTGCCGGCGCGCCCCCACCCCGGCGCCCGCGACCCGTTTCCTCGACATGATCAAGGTGTACGCGTCGCTGCCGGAGGCGACGAAGGAGCGCATCCGCACGCTGCGGGTCATGCACCACATGTTCCCCCGCCAGATCGAGGTCGACATCGCCCGCAACGCGCCGTCGCGCCCGGTCGAGGACCGCCGGGTCGGGCGCATCCACCCGCTGGTCCGCCGCCACCTGCCGACGAACCTGCCGATCCTCTACCTGCCGGTGCGCCGCGACAGCCTCGTCGTCGGCTGGACCGAGAAGGACAGCCGGGCGCTGCTCGACGAGCTGTGGGACCACACCGAGGCGAGCCCGCACCGGATCAGCGTGCCGCTGGAGCCCGACGACGTCGTCATCTGGGACAACGCGGCCCTCGCGCACAGCCGCGACGGCTGGCCGGACAGTGAGGGGCGCACGATGTGGCACGTCTCCGCCGAGGGCGAGGTTCCGACCCCCCGCTACGGCGAGCGGGCACCGAACCCGATCGGGCTCAGCCGAGAGGAGGAGCGGGCCGCCATCGCCCCGTTCATGCAGACCATCCCCGCCGTCGAGAGCACGCCCGTGGGATCCGCGGCGGCCGCCGGATGAGCGAGGCGAACGGGAACGACACGACCGGCACACGCGGCACGACCGGGACGACCGGCGCCATGAGCGCCGTGGACGCGCCGGTGCGGATCTGGCACCAGTCGATGGCGACGCTCGCCGAGTTCGGCCCCTACCAGGACCTGCTCGCGACGCACATCGCGGCGGTGGCACCTGCCGGTGTCACCGTCGACGTGCACGGGATCTCGGCGACGTCGTACGGCGGGCGGGCGCCCGCGCACGTGCTGCGCTACCCCTACCTCAGGCAGGTGATCCAGACCCAGGCGATCGACCTGTGCCGGCAGGCGCAGGCCGAGGGCTACGACGCCGTGGCGCTGGCCACCTTCGGTGATCCCTACCTGCGGGAATGCCGCTCGATGGTCGACATCCCCATCGCGTCGATGCCGGAGAGCGCGCTCGCCGTCGCCGGGACGCTGGCCGGGCGCGCCGCGCTGATCAGCCTGGGGCCCGGCGGCGTCGGGCGGCTGCGCGAGCTCGTCGACGGGTTCGGCGTGTCGTCCCGGGTCAGCGGCATCCATCCGCTGAACCCGCCGGTCGCCGAGGACATCCTGGTGCGGCTGATGTCCGAGCCGACGCTCGGCGCGTTCGCCGAGAGCCTGGAGGCGGTGGGGCGCGAGGCGGCCGCCGCCGGCGCCGAGATCCTGATCCCCGCCGAGGGCGCCCTCAACGAGCTGCTGTGGTCACGGCGCGTCACGACACTCGCGGGGCTGCCCGTCCTGGATGGGCTCGGCGTGACCCTGGCGTACACCACCATGCTGGTCCACCTGCGCCGCGCGGGCGGGCTGGGTACCAGCCGGGTGTCCACCTACGCGACACCGCCCGCGGACTGGGTGGCCGAGATCGAGAACGCCGTCGGCGAGGCACGGGGAGGCACACGTTGACGTCCTCCCCCGCGTGAACGCGGGAGATTCCAACTCCTACACACCCACCATGGGAGGTGCGCGGTGTTGAGGTTCACGGTTCGCGGGCACCGGCAACCCGGCGCCTCCCCGCGCAGTCACGGCCCGTCCGGCCGCGATATTACATGCCGCGTTCACGTCAGCGTTGGCCGTGTGCCCGCAGGCCGCACACCGGAATACCGCTTGGCTCTCGCGGTTCCCGGGTGCCACATGCCCGCAGGCCGAACAACGCTGAGACGTGAAGGCGGCCGGGATCTTCTCAACCCGGCCGGAGGCTTTCTGCTCCAGGCGCTGAACCAGCAATCCCCAGCCGTTGGCGAGGATCCCCCGGTTCAGGCCGGCTTTCTGCCGCACGTTTCGGCCCGGGGCTTCGACGGTGCCACGGGCGGAGCGGGTCATGCCCCGGATGTTCAGGTCCTCGACGCGGATCAGGTCATAGCGTCGGGCGAGATCGGTGCTGGTTTTCTCCGCCCAGTCCTTCCGCCGGTCGGCCTCGCGGGCGCGGAGCAGGGCGATCTGTGCCTTCACCCGGCCGCGCCGGTTGCTGCCCCGCCGGGCCCGGGCGAGACGGCGTTGCAGCCGGCGGAGCCGGGCGGCCTCGGCCGGCCGCAGGCCGGGGCATCGCAGCAGCTCCCCGGTGGACAGCGCGGCGGATATCTTTACGCCGCGGTCCATACCGACGATCTCGCCCGTACCCGGGGCTTCGACCGGGTTGGGTGCGACGGCGAACGCGACATGCCAGCGGCCCGCACGATCCCGCGTGATCCGATACGACTTGAAATCGGGTACGGGGCGCGACAGGCGGAACTTCACCCAGCCGACTTTCGGCACCCAGCACCGGGACCATTTCCGGCTCAGCTTCTCGACCTTCGCCATCCTGCCGACGATCTGGAAGCCTTCGGACTGGCCGTGCTTTCGGAAACCGGGCTTCCGGTGCGAACCGCCGAAGAAGTTCCGCAAGGCCTGATCGAAGTCGCGCAGCGCCTGCTGTTGCACGGTTTGCGAGCCGGCTCGCAGCCAGTCGAATTCCGCCCGCACTTCTGTGAGCTGCCGGCAGCGTTCCAGATGGTTCGGCGCCTTGCCCCGGTAGGGGCTCCACCATCCCTGCTGCTCGACCGCCAGATTCCACACGAAACGTGCATGCCCGCAATGCTCGGCCAGTCCGGCGATCTGTTCGACCGCCGGGTAGAGCCGGTAGCGGGACACGCTCCCATTTTACCGAAGGGATTCGCGCATGCGTTCCAGCATGAGGCACCGTTTCCTCCCCGGCCTGAAGGCCGTGGTATCCACGGTGAACACCCGATGAGCGGTGCGGACCATCGGGCGCGGCTGCGCGCCCTGCTCGACGCGCCGGGGGCGGCGATCGTGCCCGGCGCCCCGGACGCGCTGACCGCCCGGCTCGTCGAGCAGGCGGGGTTCCCCGCCGTCTACCTCAGCGGCGCGGGCTTCGCGAACGTGGAACTCGGCGTGCCCGACGTCGGCCTGGTCTCGCTCACCGAGATCGCCGAGCAGACGGAACGTATCCGCGAGGCCGTCGACATCCCGCTCGTCGTCGACGCCGACACCGGCTTCGGCGGCCCGCTGAACGTCCACCGCACGGTGAAGCTGCTCGAACGGCGCGGCGCGAGCGCCCTGCAGCTCGAGGACCAGGTGTTCCCCAAGCGCTGCGGTCACTTCGAGGGCAAGGAGGTGGTGTCCGCGGCGGACATGGTGGCGCGCCTGCACGCCGCCGTCGACGCCCGCACCGACGAGAACCTGATCATCATCGGCCGCACCGACGCCCGGGCCACCGACGGGCTGGACGAGGCGATCGAGCGGGCGCTGCGCTACAAGGAGGCCGGCGCCGACGTGCTGTTCGTCGAGGCGCCCCGCGATCGCGCGGAGATCGAGCGGGTCGCCCGGGAGCTGCCGGGCCCGCTGCTGCTCAACATCGTCGAGGGCGGCAGGACCCCGATGATCCCCGCCGACGAACTCGGGGCGCTCGGCTACTCGCTCGTGCTCTACGCCAACGCGGCGATGCGCGGGGCGATGCGCGGGGCGCAGCTCGTCCTCGCCTCGCTGCGCGAGCACGGCGAGTCCCGCCATGTCCTGGACGCGATGATCGGCTGGTCCGAGCGGCAGACGCTGGTGAACAAGCCGGCCTACGACGCCCTGGAGCAGCGTTACCGCGTCAGCCCCGATGCCAGCCCGGACGTCAGCCCCGACGTCACCCCCGACGGCGCGCGGCCGGAGGCCAGCCATGCTCTCTGACGACGAGAAGGCGCTGTTCCGCGAGACGGTGCGGGACTTCGCCGCCAAGGAGATCACCCCGATCGCGGAGAGGCTCGACCGCACCGACGCGTTCCCGCACGACCTGCACCGCTCGATGGCTGCGGGCGGCCTGGTGCAGCTCGCGGTCCCCAGCGAGTACGGCGGGCCCGGCGCGGGCATCACCGCTGTCTGCATCGCCCGCGAGGAGGTCGCGGCGGCGGGCTCGATGGCGATGGCGACGCTCGCCGGCCAGAACAACAACATGGTGATGCCGGTGCTCGGCTACGGCACCGAGGAGCAGAAGAACCGCCTGCTCCCCCAGCTCGCCGAGGGCGGCGTGAGCCTGCTCGCGTTCACCGAGCCCGAGGGCGGCTCCGACCCGCGGCGCATCACCACCACCGCGGTGCGCGACGGCGACGAGTGGGTCATCAACGGCGCGAAGTCATACATCACCTGGGGCAAGGTGGCCCGCTTCGCGATGATCGTCGCCCGCACGGGGGGCGTGCCGGGCGGGCGCGGGCTGTCGACGTTCGTCGTCGAGACCTCGGCGCCCGGGTTCGTCGAGGACCGGCACAACGTCAAGATGGGCCAGCGCGGGCTGCCCAACGTCGACCTGCGCCTGGTCGACCTGCGGGTGCCGCACGAGAACCTGCTCGGCGGCGAGGGGGGCGGGCTCGCCGCCTCGCTGCACGGGCTGCAGATCAACCGGCCGGCGATGGCGGCGATCGCGCTCGGCGGCGCCCGCGGCGCGCTCGACTACGCCATCCGGTTCGTCCGCGAGCGCGAGCAGGGCGGACGCGGCCTCGCCCGCCACCAGGGCCTGCGCTGGATGATCGCCGACGCGGCGACGAAGCTCGAGGCGGCCCGGCGGATGGTCTACGGCGCCGCCGAGCTCATCGACGCCGGCGCGCCCTCGGCGCAGGTCGTGCAGATGTCGTCGATGGCCAAGTACTTCGCCACCGAGGTCGCCGTCGAGGTCGTCTCGACGGCGGTGCAGCTGCTCGGCGGCGCGGGCTACCTCGCCGAGCATCCCGTCGAGCGCTTCCTGCGCGACGTGCGGGTGGCGACGATCTACGAGGGCACCAGCGAGATCCAGAAGAACACGATCGCCCGGGGCATCCTCGGCCGAGAGACCGAGGTCTGACGGTGACTACTCCGACGGCTGAAGCCGCCGGCTTCTCAGGCGACTTGCGCGGCCCGAAGGGCCAGCCCGGCCCTCAAGATGTTGACCGCCGCGTTCACGTCGGCGTGCGCGGCGTGCCCGCACCGCTGG
>NZ_JCBATA010000114.1:0-9370 GCF_059816245.1 Frankia sp. RB5 | reverse complement strand
GACCCGCGCGAGCGGGCGGGTGGCTGTGAAGCGGGAACCGGGCACGGCCACGGCCGGTCAGACCCGGGGTGCCCCACCGAAAGGTGAGGCGGCATGAACAGCGCTATCCAGCGCTCTCATGCAACGGTCAGGAGTCGGCGGCGTAGGCGCGCAGGAACGTGTCCACCGCCGATCTGGACACCACGAGCAGTTCCTCGGCGGGAATCTCCCGGGTGCCCATCCGTGAGCGTGTTTCGATGGGTCCGGTGAGCAGGGCGAGGAACTGCTCGGCGGCGCAGGTGGGATCGGCGGGGCGGATCCGTCCGGACAGCGACAGCCGGGCGATCCGGTCGGCGAGCGCTTCGGCGAGCCGCACGGAGGTGCGACCCTGGACGTCGGCGATCAGATCGGGGAAGCGGGCGACCTGCGCGTAGGCCAGCGAGCGCAGCGCCCGGGCACGCTCGTCACAGCACACCCGCACCAACTCGTCGGCGACGTCCTCCCACACGGCGCGCAGGTCGTCGCCGACAGCGCGCAGCCGGTCGACGGCGGCGAGGCTGTCGGCCAGCACCGCCTCGGCGACGGTCGCCATCGTCTGGCGGAACAGTTGCTCCTTGTCGTCGAGGTGGCTGTAGACCGTCGCCTTCGCCACGTTCGCCTCGGCGGCGATCTCCTGCACGCTGGTCAGCTCGTAGCCCTGGGCGGCGAAGACGGTGAAGGCAGCCTGGAGGATCGCCTGGCGCTTGTCGATCCGACCGCGCGACGATGCCCGCCTGGCGGACGGCGCCGGTGCGCTCATCGGCCAATCGTATCGGTGCGCCTGAACCGCGGGGATCGGCTGCGGTGGCATGGCCTCAGCGCGCCGTGGGCCGACCGGTCCCGGGCGCGCTTCCGGTGGCGACGAGGCCTGCGGCGGGCGTGATCAGCCGGTGGGCGATGAGCCACTGTCCGCCGTCCTCGCGGTAGGCGTCCTCGACGAGCCCGATGGTCGTCCAGTCCGCCGGCCTGGCTCGTCCGGCAACGGTGCGGGTGGCGGCCCAGTGCCAGACGGTGGCGTGGCCGGTGAGCCGGGGCCTGCCCCTGCTCCAGTCGATGTCGGGCGGCGCGCTGGTGTGCGCGACCGCGGGCCCGGCGAGCCGGTAGGACGGGTGGGCTGGCGGCCGTCCGGCGACCATGAAGTCGACGAACGCGTCGCGGCCGATGAAACGCTGCGGTGGCCCGGGCATGATCCGGTATTCGATGAACGCGTCGGCGGTGAAGCATCGCCGGCCGAGCTGTTCGTAGTCGCGGGCGTCGGCGAGGTGGAAGAAGCGGTGGTGGGTGCGCAGGATGGCCCGCTCGGCCTCGAGGCGGTCGAGAACGGTCGTCATGATGGCGGCCTTCCGGTCCGTGATGGCTTGTGGGACGGCGATCAGTTGGAGCGGGCGGATGCTGACGGCGTCAGCGGTGGCCCGCGGGATCCGCGGGCGGCGGCGAACCGGCGGCGACCAGCCCGGCCGCGGGCGTGACACGTCGCCGGGCGATGAGCCATCGGCCCTCGTGGCGGCGATAGGCGTCCTCGACCAGGAGGACGACGGTCCAGTCGGCGGGGCGCAGGTCACCGAGATGCGCCCGGGCGGTGAACCAGTGCCAGGCGGTGGTGTAGGCGGTCAGGAAGGGCTGATCGTGACCGTTCCAGTCGACGACGGCGAGACCAGGCACATGCGCGGTCATCTCGGACCGTGCGTCCAGCTGAGTGCGCAGGTGTCGGGTGACCTCGCCAGGGCCGTGCAGTCGGTGCGCCGTGGGCAGACGGACCTCGAGTTCGGCGTCCGGAGTGAGGCACTGCTCGGCCACCTGCTCGTACTGCCGGGTGTCGAGGAGGCGGAAGAAGCGTGTGAAGGTGCGCAGGATGTCGCGCTCGGACTCCAGCCGGGCGATCCGGGCGGAGGTTCCGTCATGCATGGTGGGCTTCCTTCGGTGACAGGCGTGGCAACGGGCACGCACGTCCGGTCGGATGGTGCGGCCAGGAGAGGCTGAACCGCCTCGCAACCATACCCACAAGTCTAGTTAACTGGCCCGAAGAGAATGGAAGTGGGGTTCGTCGGTCTCGGCGGCTGGAGGGGGCGAGGTGGTCTTCCCGGCGGCGTGAGCCGGACATCGGGCTGTGCATCAGACGCGCTCTGGGGATTCGATCGCGGCGGCCGTCGTGGCATTGACGAGCTCGGGCCCGGACTGGGGTGGGACACCGGCGCCGTCAGATCGCGCGCCGGGCAGCAGGCGGTCGAGCCAGCGAGGCAGCCACCAGTTTGCTCGGCCCAGCAGGGCCATGGTCGCAGGGACCAGGACCATGCGGACGAGTGTCGCGTCCAGCACGATCGCCGAGGCCAGGCCCAGACCCAGCATCCTGACCATCGGTGCGGGATTGGCGACGAAGCCGAGGAACACGACCGTCATGATCAGCGCCGCGGAGGTGATCACGCGGCCCGTGCCCGCCATTCCCCGGGCCACCGACTCGGAGCTGTCGCCGGTGGCGACGTGCTCCTCGCGGATGCGCGAGAGCAGGAACACCTCGTAGTCGATGGAGAGGCCGAACAGGACGGCGAAGAAGATCGTGGGCAACGGTGAGGCGATCAGGTAGGTGTCGTCGAGTCCGAACAGGCCGCCGAACCATCCCCACTGGAAGACCGCGACGACCACGCCGTAGGCGGCGCCGATCGACAGCAGGTTCAGCAGCGCGGCCTTCAGCGGCACCGCGATGGAGCGGAACACCACCATCAGCAGCAGGAACGATGCGGCGAGGATCGCGGCGACGAAGGTCGGCAGAGTATCGGTGAGCTGTCTGGTCAGGTCGTCGGTCATCGCGGTCAGCCCCGACACGGCGACGTTGCCCGGCACGATCTCGCGAATGCGCGCCAGGGTGTCGGAGGTCGCGCGGTCAGCGGGGGCCGTGGTCGGGAAGGCGCGCAGTACGGCGGTGTCACCGGCGGGGGAGAATCGCGGCTCGCTCACGGTGGCGATCCCGGGATCGGCGTTGATGCGCTGGGCCAGGGCGGGCAGGGCGTCGCGGCCTCCCTGCGCACCGGTGCCGGCGCCCGCATCCGCGCTGCGAAGATCGGCCACGATCAGCAGCGGGGCGTTCACCCCGGGGCCGAAGCCGTCGGCGAGCAGGTCGTAGGCGCGGCGATGGCTGGTGTGCGGCGAGTCGTCTCCGGCGTCCGGGAATCCTGTCCGCATGCTCAGCGCCGGTGCGGCCAGGGCGAGCAGCATCGCCGCCGCAGCCAGCAGATATGGCCAGGGACGGCGGGCGACGCGGTGGGCGAAGCGCCACCACGCCGTGGTGTGGGCCGAACCCGTGGACGCCCGGCCGCGTCGGCCCGGGATGCGTCCCGCGTCGACACGATCGCCGAGCAGCGAGAGCAGCGCCGGTAGCAGCGTGAGGGCACTCGCCACGGCGAACATGACCACCAGGGAGGTGCTGAGCCCGATGGAGGTCAGGAAGCCCAGGCCGGTCAGCGTGAGGGCGGTCATCGCCACGACGACGGTGCCGCCGGCGAGCAGGACGGCGGAACCTGACGACGCCATCGCGTCGGAGAGCGCGCTCGGACTGTCCTGGCCCGCCGCCCGGTTCTCGCGATAGCGCGCCACGATGAACAGGGCATAGTCGATACCGACCCCGAGACCGACCATCGCCCCGATCGTCGGCGCTGCCGACGAGACCTCGGCGATGCCCGCCAGCAGCATGATGCCGCCGACTCCGGCGGCGACGGTCACCAGGGCGAGCACGATCGGGACGAGCGCCGCCACGACCGAGCCGAACGCCACCACCAGCACCACCAGGGCGGCGGCCAGACCAACCACCTCGATGCCCGACGTCTGCGCGTCAGCGTTGATGAAGGCCGCGTCGCCACCCAGCTCCGCCTGGACGCCGTTGACCCGCGCCGGTCGCATCGCGTCCGTGATCGCGGCGAGCACGCCTGGGCTGACCTCTGTCGTGGGCACATCGAAGCGGATCTCGGCGTATCCGATGCGCCCGGTGGGGGACACCGCCCCGGCGGAGAACAGGTTCGTGACAGCGACGACGTGGTTCACCCGCCCGATCCGAGTGGCGGTGGCCTCGACAACGGCACGACTGCCCTCGAGACGCTGCCCGTGGGGCACGGCGAACACGGCCGTCGCGCTGCCGCCGGCCGCGTCCGGGAAGCGTTCCTCGAGCAGTGTCATGGCCTTCTCGCTCTGGCTGCCGGGAGCGACGAAGTCATCGATGAACGAGCCGCCGACCGTGCCGGCCAGAGCCAGCATCAGCACGGCGACAAGTCCCCAGGCGGCGATCGTGCGCTTCGGTCTGCGTGCGCTCATGTCCCCGACGCGGCGGGCGAACTGCTTCATGAGGGGAACTGTGCGCGGCGGACCCCCGAGTCGTCGCCCGTCCGTGGAGGGGCTGCCAGCCCCGCCCAGAGGCGGTGGACGCGGCGCGGATCCTGCCCTCGTCTCCTCCTCGAGGGGGAGACCGCCGTGCGTCTGAAGGCGGGCGACGGCCGGCCCCGGCTCGCATACCGTGATCCCGTCTGGTCGACGGGAGCGTCGCCGGTCCCCACCAGAATCCTGGTCCACCACAGCGAAGGGAGATGGCGAAGCCCCATGACGCCGACCGCCGGGACGCCGACCTCCGAGGCGTCGAGCCCGGGCGCCCGGAAGGGTCTGCGAGGTCCCTTCGCCCGCTGGCCCCGCACCGCGGACGCCGTTCTCGCCGCCGCCGCCTTCGTCATGACGGTGTTCGTGATCGACGGTCCCGGCGACTCGATGGTGGTGCGCGGCCTCGCCGACGTCCCGGTTCTCGTTCTCCTGGTCTGCGCCGTGACCTGCACGGCGCTGTACCGGCGCAGACGCTCGCCGCTGGTCGCCCTGGGTGTTTCGCTCATCGCCTGGGCCGCCCTGATCGGCACCGGCGAGACCCATCTCGGCTTCGCCACGATCACCGCCCTGTATGCCAGCGGCCGCTACGCTCCCGCGGACTGGCGCGCTCCGACGGGCGCCTTCGTGGCCTCGGCCCTGGCCAGCATCGACGGCCTCGATGACCCCGGCCCGTGGTGGCAGGTGCCCGTCTTCGGCAGTCTCGTCATGGTCGGGGCGTGGTATATCGGGCGTCGTGTCCAGCTCCGTCACGACCGCGCTGACCAGCTCCGGCGGGAACGGGCCGCCGAGACCAGTCGGATCGTCGCCGAGGAGCGCACCCGCATCGCGAGGGAGTTGCACGACGTCGTCGCTCACCGGGTCAGCCTCATGACGGTGCAGGCCAGCGGGGCCAGGGCCGTCGCCGCCGAGGATCCGGCGGCGGCGCTGGGCGCGATGCGAGCGGTGGAGGAGGCAGGCCGGCAGGCGCTCGACGAGCTGCGCCACCTTCTCGGCGTCCTACGGCCGCAGAGCAGCCTCGACGACCTGGGGCCGCAGCCCAGCCTCGCCGAACTGCCCGGGCTCATCGAGCAGATCCGGCAGGCGGGTGTGAAGGTCACCTCGGCGGTGGAGGCGCTTCCGGCGGACCTGCCGGCCCGCACGGATCTGTTCGCCTACCGCATCATTCAGGAGGCACTCACCAACGTGCTGAAACACGCCGGCCCCGGAGCGTCCGCCGAGGTGCGACTGCGTGCCGATCGGGACCGCATAGCCATCGAGGTCCGCGACGATGGCGGAGCGTTCGTCGCGCCGGAACCCGCCGCTCCCCGGGAGGCTCCGGGTGGCCACGGCGTCATCGGGATGCGGGAGCGGGCGCTGCTGCTGGGCGGAACTCTGGAGGCGGGGCTCTGTGCGGGCGGTGGATTCCGGGTAGTTGCCCATCTGCCGGCCAAAGGAAAACCCGCGTGAGCATCCGTGTCCTCATCGTCGACGATCAGGCCCTGGTCCGTGGGGGCCTCGCGATGGTCCTGCGGGTGCACAACGACATCGAGGTGGTGGCCGAGGCCGGCACCGGAGTCGAGGCGATCGAGCAGGCTCGCCGGCACCGTCCCGACGTGATTCTCATGGATATCCGGATGCCGGTGATGGACGGGCTGGAAGCGACGTCGAGAATCCTCGCCGAGGCCGACTGGGACACGCGGGTACTCATCCTGACCACCTTTGATCCGGACGAGTACGTGTACCAGGCGCTGCGTGCGGGCGCGAGTGCGTTCGTGCTGAAGGACATCCCGGCCGAGCAGCTCGCGGACGCCGTGCGCGCCGTGGCGGACGGCGGCGCGCTGCTGGCACCGTCGATCACCCGGCGCCTCATCGGGCGGTTCACCGAACGCCGGGCCGTCGGCTCCGCGGCCTCGCGCCGTGTCGAGCGCCTCACCGAACGGGAGCGTGACGTGGTGGTCGCCGTCGCGCGCGGTTCCAGCAACTCCGAAATCGCGGGACAGCTGTTCATCGGACCCGCGACGGTCAAGTCGCACGTGTCGAGCATCCTCACCAAGCTCGGCCTGCGGGACCGCGCCCAGATCGTGGTCTTCGCCTATGAGAGCGGCCTGGTCGAGGCCGGCGACCACGACATCGGCCAGTGAAGGGTCGGTCCGTGTCTGGGCGATGACCCGGCGGGGCCACCACTCCCTCCGCATGATCGTCGGGCGGCCCTGTTGCGCGGATGGCCGCGGTCAAGAAGGTGATTAGGGCAATGGTGGAACTGCCAGGGCAGGACCTTGTGCGCCTGGTGTGGGAGCCGGAATTCCCGTGTATGTGGGACGTCAGGCGGGGCCGCGGCCGGTGGCCCGTGGATAACGTGGCGTGCGCCGGCAGGTTTATCGGCCGGTGCGCCGAGCCGCGCGGTGCGGGACCGTCCATCCGCCGGGCCCGTCGCCGCCGACGGTGACACACATTCATTGTGGGCTGCCCGGCGGCGGTCGTGACACCCGACGCCGGGAACGCGTGCCACCGCCGGCAGCGGCATCACCATCTGGAGCGGACTGTGACACTTGTGCACGATACGCCGGCCGGGCACACGGGCCCGTCGGTGGGCGAGGCCCCACCCAGGGCGGTGAAAACCCTGGCACACTACCTGCGGACGACGTCGCACAAGGACATCGCGCTGCTGTACTTCCTGACGTCGCTGGTCTTCTTCGCCTTCGCCGGCGTCCTGGCGATGTTCATCCGGGCCGAGCTCGCCAGGCCGGGCCTGCAGCTCCTGTCGAACGAGCAGTACAACCAGATATTCACGATGCATGGCACGCTCATGCTGCTGATGTTCGCGACACCCATCGCGTTCGCGTTCGCGAACTATCTGATCCCGCTGCAGATCGGATCGCCGGACGTCGCCTTTCCGCGGCTGAACGCGCTGTCCTTCTGGTTCTTCCTGTTCGGCAGCCTGACCGTCATGGCGGGATTCCTCACGCCGAACGGCGCCGCATCCTTCGGCTGGTTCGCCTACGTGCCGCTGTCGAACGCGGCGTACTCGCCCGGCGCCGGCTCGGACCTGTGGATCGTCGGCCTGACCGTCTCCGGTCTCGGCACCATCCTCGGCGCGGTCAACTTCATCACGACGATCCTGTGCCTGCGGGCGCCCGGCATGACGATGTTCCGGCTGCCGATCTTCTGCTGGAACCTGCTCGTCACGTCGATCCTGGTCCTGATCGCCTTCCCGGTGCTCGCCGCGGCGCTGCTCGCCCTGGAGATCGACCGCCGGTTCGGCGCGCACATCTTCGACGCGGCGAACGGCGGTGCCATCCTCTGGCAGCACCTGTTCTGGTTCTTCGGGCATCCCGAGGTGTACATCATCGCGCTGCCCTTCTTCGGGATCATCACCGAGATCATCCCGGTGTTCTCCCGCAAGCCGCTGTTCGGCTACAAGGGTCTCGTCTACGCGACGATCGGCATCGGTGCGCTGGCGATCGCCGTGTGGGCCCACCACATGTACGTCACCGGCGCCGCGCTGCTGCCTTTCTTCGCGTTCCTGACGTTCCTGATCGCGATTCCCACCGGGGTCAAGTTCTTCAACTGGATCGGCACCATGTGGCATGGCTCGATCACCTTCGAGCCGCCGATGATGTTCGCCATCGGCTTCCTGGTGACCTTCCTGTTCGGTGGTCTGACCGGTGTCCTGCTTGCCAGCCCGCCGGTCGACTTCCACGTCAGTGACAGCTATTTCGTGGTCGGTCACTTCCACTACGTCGTCGCCGGGCTGCTCTTCGCCGGATTCGGTGGAATCTACTTCTGGTTCCCGAAGGTCACCGGACGGATGATCAACGAGCGTCTCGCCAAGGTGCACTTCTGGACGATGCTCGTCGGGTTCCACACGACGTTCCTGGTGTTCCACTGGCTCGGCGTCAGGGGCATGCCGCGCCGGTATGCCGACTACACGTCGTCCGACGGCTTCGACACGCTGAACGCCATCTCGTCCGCGGGCAGCGTCCTGCTCGCCCTGTCGACGGTGCCCTTCCTCTACAACCTGTGGTGGTCGTACCGCAAGGGCCGGATCGTGACGGTGGACGACCCGTGGGGCTACGGGAACTCGCTGGAATGGGCGACATCCTGCCCGCCGCCGCGGCACAACTTCTCCTCGCTGCCGCGGATCCGTTCCGAGCGCCCCGCCTTCGACCTGCACCACCCGGAGACGGTGACCGGCGGCGCGCTGGAGCAGCACGCCACGCGGGAACTGCGCACCTGAGCGCGGAACCACGTACCTGAGAGCGCGCGCGGGACACGCGGACGGGTGAACCGCCCCGGGACCGAGACACGGACCCGGGGCGGTTCACCTGTTTCCGTGCGCGGACGCGCCGCGGCCGTCGAGATCAGCGCCCCGCGGCGTGATCCGCGTGGTCACCAGCTTGCTGGCAAGCAGCTTGTGAGGGCAGGGGCGCATCTGCGGTTCTGGGGATACTCACCGCAGCCTTTGTGGTCGTGGGATCGTTACGAAAGTGCGGTGCGTGGCAGTGTCGACCGATTCTGGTTGAGGGTGCGGATGGCCTCCGCTACGGTGTGTCCGGCCGGGGAATCCTTCTCGGTGTCGACGCCGGGATCACGGGGTGTCGAGTCGGCACTGTTGTGAGGGCAGATGGCGTTCCGCTTCAATCCGCCGCCCGGCTGGCCCGTCCCGCACGCGGGGTGGACGCCTCCGCAGGGCTGGCAGCCCGATCCCGGCTGGCCCTCCCCGCCCGCGCACTGGAACTTCTGGGTGGACGACGGCCCTGGTTCTCCGCCGCCGCAGGCTTTGCCGCCGGCGACGACGGCGACCGGTTGGCCTGCCCCGCCGGCGCAGTCGACCGGCTGGCTTCCGCCGGCAGCGCCGCCGACGGGCTGGATACCGTCTCATCCGCCGGCCCAGGGCTTCTTCATGTGGGGGGTCTGCCTGGTTTGTCAGGGGAAGCTGTGGAGATCGAGGGCGGCGGTCGGGGTGGTGTGATCACGTCGGCCGGGTGGGATGAGGGCGTAGCCGACACGGCGTAGG
>NZ_JCBATA010000113.1:0-10800 GCF_059816245.1 Frankia sp. RB5 | reverse complement strand
ATCAACCCACAACACCATCCACGCCACCCGACCCGACGGCACCCCCATCACCACCACACCACCCACCCTCACCACCCACGACCTCGACGCACTCATCCGCAACCTCGACGAAGAAGGCGAAGAAGGAAGCTAGGTGAGGATCGCCTGGGGGCCGATGGATGCGTGGAGAAAGGCGCCGCGGATCAGGCGGGCGTGGTGGCGGCGAGGTGGGGGGTGCGGGCCTCGAGGGCGGCCTGGCCGGCGGCCAGCAGGACGCCGGCGGGGACGGTCTGGCCGGTGAAGTGCTCGACCTGTCCGACGGCCTGGGCGGCGAGGATCTCCAGGCCGCCCGCGACGCGCGCGCCGGCCCGGTAGGCGGCTGCGGCGAGCGCTGTTGGCCAGGGGTGGTAGAGCAGTTCGACGAGCTGGCAGGACGCTGGCCAGGCCCGGGCCGCGAGGGCATCGGTGGCGCCCGCGGGGGTGGTGGCGATGACCAGGTCGGGGCCGGTGGGCAGGCCGGTCGCGAGCAGGTCCCAGGGCAGTGCCGTCGCCTCGACGCCCAGTCGACGGCCCATGTCGGCGAGCTCTGCGACCGCCTCGGGCCGGCGGGCCACGACGGCGACGTGCGGGCATCCGGCGGCGGCCACGGCGGCGATCGCCGCGCGGGCGGTGCCGCCGGCGCCGAGTACCAGCGGCTGGCGGGGGCGCGCCGCGCGCATCACACGCCGCAGCGCCACGCCGACGCCGACGATGTCAGTGTTGTAGCCGGCGAGACGACCGCCGTCACCGACGACGACCGTGTTGACGGCGCCGATCGCCGCCGCGGTCGGATCCACCTCGTCGATCAGGTCGAGCACGACGGTCTTGAGCGGCATCGTCAGCGACACGCCCACCCAGCCGGGCTCGGTGCGCAACCGGCCGAGCATCCCGGGCAGATCGGCCGCGTCGCAGTGGATGGCTGTGTACTGGACGGCGACGCCGAGCTCCGCGTAGGCGGCGGCGTGCAGCACCGGCGACAGCGAGTGGGCCACCGGCGCGCCGAGCACGGCGGCCCGGGCATCGGCCACGTCGGTCACTGTCGTGACCTCCGACTGGACATCCCGCGTTGCCTGGACATCCCGTGTCACAACGCCTCCCGCCTTTCTCGACCCACCGGCCCGGACCGGGCGCGGTGCTACTCCTTGCCTCCCTCGGCGTGGTACTGCGCACGCAGGGTGTCCCACTCGTCTGTGGTCGTCGCGAACTGGGTGACCTTTGTTCGCGGCATGGACACGAAATACAACCATGTCCCGGCGGCCGGTTCCAGAGCGGACTTCAGCGCCCACAGTCCGGGGTTGGAGATCGCGCCCGGCGGCAGGCCGGCGACCGCTCTGGTGTTGTACGGGTTCGAGGTGTTCTCCAGCTGGGCCCTGGACAGCGGGCCGGTGTACTCGCTCTGCGCGTAGCGGGTGGTCGAGTCCATGTCGAGGCGGCGGAAGCCACCGGTGGTGTCGTTGAGCCGGTTGTAGATCACCCGGGCGACCTTGGGACCCTCGTCCGCGTTCGCGACCTCCTTCTCGATGATCGAGGCGATGGTCACGATCTTGGCGGGGGTCATCCCCTGCGCCGCGGCCCGGTGCTCGAGGTCGAGGGAGGCCGTCTCCTGCTTGAACCGGGTGACGAAGCTGGTCATCAGCTGGACCGGGGTGGCTCCGGGCACCAGGTCGTAGGTGGAGGGGAAGAAGTAACCCTCAAGCGTGGGGGCGTATGACGGTACGCCGAGCTGGGCCGGGTTGCGGGCGATCGCCTCCAGTTCCTCCATCGGCGTGCCCAGCCGGTCGTGCAGGCCGGCGAGTACCTGCTGGACGGACATGCCCTCCTTGATGACGAACCGGAACGGCGCGGAGGACGCCGGGTCGAGCAGAGCGGCGAGGGCGGCGTCGGCGCTCATCCGGTTGCGCAGCCGATAGGTGCCCGGCTGGATGCCCAGCGACTTCGGGTTCGCGGCCGCCGCCTTGACGAACGAGGAGACGGAGGCGGTCACGTTCGCCTCGTGCAGTTCCTGCGCGATCTCGCGGGCGCTGGCGCCGTCCGGGACCTGGACCACAGCAATGCCGTCGCCCGAGCCGATGTAGTCCGCGGCGGAGGAACCGCCGGAGACGCGGCCGACGACCTTGCCGACGCCGTAGATGCCAAGCCCGAGCAACGCGGCCACGACGACGAGGACGGCGACCAGCTTCGGCAGCGCCCGGCCACCACGGCGCGGGGCGTCCACCTCCTCGCCGTCGTCGTTCCAGCTGCCACGCCACTCACCGTCGGCCGGATCGTCGTCGGCCGGATCGTCGTCGTAGGCCGAGTCCGGATGGGCCAAATCCGGATAGTCGTCCTCCGCGTAGCCCGTGTCGCGGTAGTCCGTGCCCCGCCGGCCGGCCTCACGGCGGCCGGGCCCACGGCGGTCAGATCCACGGCGGTCGACGTCCGGATAGTCGGGATCGTCGTAATCGGCGTCCCGGTAGCCGGGGTCGGCGGCGTAGTCGTCGAAATCCGCGTCGGCGTAGCGACCGTCGGCGTCCGCGTAGCGACCATCGGCATAGCCCGCGTCAGGAAAGCCCGCGTCAGGGTAGGCCGGGTCAGGGTAGGCGCCCTCGGGATCGCGCTCCGGGCGACGGCCGGCGCGGCCCGACCGGCCGGCGGTGCCGGAGCGGCGGCGACGGCCGTAGGGATCCTCGTCGAGCATCTCGTCGAGGTTGCCGCCGGTCACCTCGCGTCCCGCGGGTCGGCGGCAGCGGGCGCGCCGCCGTTCCCGCGGCGGAACTCACTCCCACGACGCGTGTCGAGGTCGTGCTGGAGGATCTGCACGGCTGCCTCCTGATCCACGAGGGTGCGGCGGGCGCGCGAACGAACGCCACGCTCGGCCATTCTGCGATGGGCCGCAACCGTGGTAAGCCGCTCGTCCACGAACCGGACGGGGATGGGGGCGATCCGCTCGGTGAGCACCTCGACGTACTCCCGAACCAGCCGGACCGCCCGGCCCTCCTGCCCGGACAGCTGCCTGGGCAGGCCAACCACGACCTCTACAGCCTGCCTGTCCCGCACGATCCCGACAAGGAGGTCGATGTCCGTATTGTTTCGCTTGTCCCTGTCTAGGGTCGTGACGGGGACCGCAAGAATGCCGTCCGGGTCGCTGGCGGCGATGCCGACCCGCACGGAACCGACATCCACCCCCACACGCACCCCGCGACGAATCCCCGGGTCGCTCACCGCCTCACCGTACGGCGCACGGGCTGGCCACGGCAGCGGCCGACGGCACCTCAGCGACCGACGGCACCTCAGCGACCGGTCAGATCGGCGATCAGGCTCCGCAGCTTCACGAAGGCGGCGGGGACGATCTCGGCGCTGCCGCCGCCGCCCTGGGCGATGTCGGGCTTGCCGCCGCCCTTGCCGCCGAGCGCCCCCCACGAGTTGCGCACCAGCTCACCGGCGCGCAGCCCGCGGGCCCGCGCCGCCTCGTCGGTGACGACGACGATCGACGACCCGTCCGCGCGGATCACCGCGACGACCGCGGGGCGCCCGGCGAGCCGCCCCCGCACGTCCATCGCCAGCAGGCGCACGTCGTCCGGCGCGGTGCCGGCGGGGACCTCGGCGGTGACGACGGCGACGCCGCCGACGTCCTCGGCGCCCTCGGCGAGCGCCCCGGCGCCGGCGAGCACGGCCGACGCCCGCAGCCGGTCGAGCTCCCGCTCGGCGTCGCGCAGCCGGGTGACGATGTCGCTCACCCGGTCGGCGAGCTCGTCCGGGCGGGCCTTGAGCGCGGTGGACAGCTGCGAGACCAGCAGGTGCTCGCGGGCCAGGTAACGGAACGCGTCGATGCCGACGAGCCCCTCGACGCGGCGGGTGCCGGCCGAGATGGACGCCTCGGAGAGCAGCTTGACCGCGCCGAGCTGGGCGGAGCTGGAGACGTGGGTGCCGCCGCACAGCTCGCGGGCGTAGTCGCCGACGTCGACGACGCGCACGGCGTCGCCGTACTTCTCGCCGAACAGCGCCATCGCGCCGAGCCGGCGGGCCTCCTCCTGCGTCGTCACGAACCAGCGCACGGGCAGGTCACGCAACGCGACCTCGTTGATCTCGTCCTCGACGTCGGCGAGGACGGACGGCGGCACCGCGCCGAGGGCGTGGAAGTCGAAGCGCAGCCGGCCGGGCGAGTTCAGCGAACCGGCCTGGGTAGCCCCCTCACCCAGCGCCCGACGGAAGGCCGCGTGCACGAGGTGGGTGGCGGTGTGCGAGCGGGACACCGCGCGCCGGCGGCCCTCGTCGACCTCGGCGTGCACCCGGTCGCCGACCCGCAGCTCGCCGGAACGCACCTTGACCCGGTGCAGCACCAGGTCCGGCACAGGGCGCTGCACGTCGAGGACCTCGACCTCGCCACCGTCGAAACGCAGCACGCCGAAGTCGGGCTCCTGGCCGCCGCTCTCGGCATAGAACGGGGTGGCGTCGAGCACGACGCCGATCTCCTCGCCCTCGCCGACGACCTCGCGGCCCGCGCCGTCGCCGATCCCGGCAATCCCGGCAAAGTCAACAAGGCCGACGACGCCGGACTCGCGGGACAGCTCCTCGTAGCCGGTGAACTGGGTCGGCCCGGAGCTGGCCAGGATCGGCCGGAACGCGGACAGGTCGAGGTTGCCGATGCGCCGGGCGGCCCGGTCGGCCTTGGCGGTCTGGCGCTGGCGCTCCATCAGCCGGCGAAAGCCCGCCTCGTCGACGGTGAGCCCGGCCTCGGCGGCCATCTCCAGCGTCAGGTCGATCGGGAAGCCGTAGGTGTCGTGCAGCTTGAACGCCTCGTCGCCGCCGAGCGTGGACGCGCCCGTCGCGCGGACCTGTCGCACCGCCGTGTCGAAGATCGTCGTGCCGGTGCGCAGGGTGTCCGCGAACGACGTCTCCTCGGCGACGGCCACCCCGGTGATCGTGTCGGCGTTGTCGACGAGCTCGGGGTAGATCGGGCCCATCGCCTCGCCGATCACGCCGAACAGCTCGCCCATCACCGGCTCGCGGGCGCCGAGCAGCCGGGCGTCGCGTACGGCCCGGCGCAGCAGCCGGCGCAGCACGTAGCCGCGGCCCTCGTTGGACGGGACGACCCCGTCGGCGATGAGCATCGCGGCGGTGCGGGAGTGGTCGGCGATGACCCGCAGCCGCACGTCGGCGGCCGGGTCCGCGCCGTAGCGGCGGCCGGTGAGCCGGCCGGCGGCGTCGAGCACGGGCCGGGAGATGTCGATCTCGTAGACGTTGTCGACGCCCTGCAGGACCGTCGCCATCCGCTCCAGGCCCATGCCCGTGTCGATGTTGCGGGCGGGCAGCTCGCGCAGGATCGGGTAGTCGTACCCGGCGCCCTCACCGCGCTCGAACTGCATGAACACGAGGTTCCAGACCTCGAGGTAACGGTCCTCGTCGGCGATCGGGCCGCCCTCGCGGCCATACGCGGCGCCACGGTCGAAGTAGATCTCGCTGCACGGTCCGCACGGGCCGGGCACGCCCATCGACCAGTAGTTGTCCTCCTTGTCGCGGCGCTGGATGCGCTCGGCGGGAAGAAGGTCGAGCCAGATCCGCTCGGCCTCGTCGTCGTCGAGGTAGACGGTGGCCCACAGATCGTCCGGCTTGAATCCGTACCCGTCGACGAGCAGCTCGAAGGCGAACGGGATCGCCTCGGCCTTGAAGTAGTCGCCGAAGGAGAAGTTCCCGCACATCTGGAAGAACGACGCGTGCCGCGCGGTGCGGCCGACGTTCTCGATGTCGACCGTGCGCACGACCTTCTGCACGCTCGTCGCCCGCGGCCACGGCGGGGCCAGATCGCCGAGGAAGTACGGCTTGAACGGCACCATCCCGGCGTTCACCAGCAGCAGCGTCGGGTCCTGGGCGACGAGCGACGCGCTCGGGACGACGGTGTGCCCGCGCTGGGCGAAATGGTTCAGAAAGCGGCGGCGGATCTCGGCCGTGTCCATCAGGTCACACTGTCCATCAGGGTCACACTGTCCATCAGGGTCACACTGTCCAGACTCGTGGGGAACCAGACTCGTGGGAAACTACGGGACGTTCAGGGTCGGCGGGCACCGGGAACCAGCCGCATCGTCCGCTCGAGGTCGTCGACGTCCTCGGGAAGGCCGGCCGGAGCTGGCGGGGCGGGGTCGTCCGGGTCACGGTCAAGGCCGAGGGCACCACGGATCTCCTCCTCCCGCTCCGCCGCCGCTTCGCGGACGTCCGCGAAGAACTCCTGCACCGACTGTACGAAAGATCCGGCCAGGCTCGTCGGAGTCAGCGCGGCGGCCGCCTTCGCCGCCTGGCGCACCACCACGACACCCCCGGCCGCGCCGAAGGCCAGGTAGAAGATCCGCGACATCTAGCGGCCCCCCTGACGCGCGTCGGTCGTCCGTTCCGCCTTCATCTGCGTCTTCACCCGGGACTCGACCTCCGAGCGGGTGCGCTTGGCGGCCGCCTTGCGCACGCCGTAGCTGAACGCGGCGACCCGGACCATCGGCCCGCCGACCGTCGCCGCGAACAGCGAGGTGAGCGACGAGACGTTCGTCGTGACCGTCTGGACGTTGGCCGTGATCGCGTCGATCCGGTCCAGCTCCTTGTTCACATGGGCGAGCGCCACGTTGACCTCGTCGACCGTCGCTCCGGCCTGCCGCACCCGGGCGGTTCCCTCGTCGATGGCGATGCCCGTCTGGCGCACCCGCGCCGCCGCCTCGTCGAAGATCTTGCCGAGCTTGAGCAGGACGAAGCAGCCGAAGAGAGCGAGCACCGCGAACGCGCCCGACGCGATCAGGCCCGCGACCGCACCACCGGACATATGTGCTCCTGCCTCCATCGTCGATTGGGCCGGTCCCACCCCACCCGAATCCGGCATGCCGTGCCACGCCGCGACCATCGCGCGACCGCCGCGACGTCCCGTGTGACCTTACCGAGGCATCCGCCGCCACTATGGGTAGCCCCCGTCCTCACCCCCCGCCCCCGGACCGCCGACCTGGGCTTCTCTCGGGTGACACAACGACGGTTGCGCGGGCGGCGACCCCGCTGCGGCCCCTGTGGGCCGCCGGGCGTCAGGTTTCGGGCGTGCCGCGGACGGCGGCGCGCAGGTCGCGCAGCCGCTGCCCGGCACGGCGCTCGAAGCCGTGCTCGCCGGGCTGGTAGTAGTCCGCGCGGGTGAGGCCGTCCGGCGGGTACTGCTGGCGCACGACGCCGGCGGGGTCGTCGTGCGGGTAGCGGTAGCCGGCACCGCTGCCGGCGCGGGCCGCCCCCGGGTAGTGGGCGTCGCGCAGGTGCGGCGGGACCGGCCCCGCGCGCCCGGCGCGCACGTCGGCGGTGGCCGCGTCGAGGGCCCGGATCACCGCGTTCGACTTCGGCGCCAGGGCCAGGTGGATGGCCGCCTGGGCGAGCGCGAGCCGCGCCTCGGGCAGGCCGACGAGGTCGAGCGCCTGGGCGGCGGCGACCGCCACGGACAGCGCGCCGGGATCGGCCATGCCGATGTCCTCACTCGCCAGGATGATCATCCGGCGGGCGACGAACCGGGGGTCCTCGCCGGCCTCGAGCATCCGGGCCAGGTAGTGCAGCGCCGCGTCGGCGTCGCCGCCGCGCATCGACTTGATGAACGCGCTGGTCACGTCGTAGTGCTGGTCGCCAGACCGGTCGTAGCGCACCGCCGCCCGGTTCACGGCCCGTTCCAGCGGCTCCACCTCAAGCCGCGCGACGGGCTCACCGACGTCACCCTCGGCGGGCGGCAGGTCTGCGGGAGGGAGGTCTGCGAGGATGGCCTCGGCGCCGGCCTCGAGGACGGTCAGGGCGCGGCGGGCGTCCCCGCCGGCGAGACGCACGACGTGCTCCCGGGCCGCGGCGGACAGTTCCACCCGGCCGCCATAGCCCCGTGGATCGCGCAGGGCGCGTTCCAGCACGCCGCGGATGTCGTCGTCGGTCAGCGGCTCGAGGGTGAGCAGCAGCGACCGGGACAGCAGCGGGCTCACCACCGAGAAGAAGGGGTTCTCGGTGGTCGCGGCGACCAGGGTGACCCAGCCGTGCTCGACGGCGGGGAGCAGGGCGTCCTGCTGGGTGCGGGTGAAGCGGTGCACCTCGTCGATGAACAGCACCGTGCGCGCACCGGACACGGACCGGGTGGCGCGTGCCTCGTCGATGACGGCCCGTACGTCCTTGACACCCGCGGTGACAGCGGACAGCTCCCGGAACCGCTGGCCCGTCGCCCGCGACACGATGTGGGCGAGCGTGGTCTTCCCGGTGCCCGGCGGGCCCCACAGGATGACCGACGTCCTCCCCCCGCCCTCGACCAGCCGCCGCAGCGGGCTGCCGGCGCCGAGCAGGTGCCGCTGGCCGACGACCTCGTCCAGGCTCGCCGGGCGCAGCCGGGCGGCGAGCGGCGCCGCGGGGCCCCGGTCGACCGGGCCCCCGGCGTCGACCGCGCTTGTGGCGCCGGCCGGGTCGAGTGCGTCGAACAGGCTCACCATTCCACCGTACGGCTCGGCGGGTACCGGCCGTTCACCCGGCGCTGGTGGGATCCTTCGGCGCGCTGGCGTGCCTCCAGCCCGAGTAGCTCGACCCCTGCGGACCCTCACCGCCCGACCGGCCCTCGGCGGCGTGGCGGCCGTCGGCGGCGTGGCGGCCGTCGGACTGGCGGCCGTCGGACTGGCGGCCGGAGACGGTGTAGAGGCCGTCCTCGGCGTACCGGCCCGGCCACTGCTCGCCGGTGCGCAAGGCGTCGAACCCCGGTCGGGCCTGCGGGGAGGGCTGGTCCACCGGCCCGGCCCGGCGGTGGCGGCTGCGCCCATCGCCGGCCAGCGACAGGGCGCCCACCTCGGTGACCCCGCCCAGCGCGGAGAAGATGACCAGCGCCAACAGGGTGAACGCGATCACGCAGACGATCGGGGCGAGCGAGATCGGGTCCGTGCCGCTGACCTGCTCGTCCCCGGAGCCGGCCTGGACCTGGGTGGCCGCCATGGCCGTGTAGTGCATGCCGCAGACCGCGGCGGCCATCACCATCGAGGCGATCACGACGTGCCGGCTGGTGCGGACCCGGAACGCGATCCACAGGGCGGCGAGGGCCGCGGCGACCGCGATGGCCACCGACAGCGCGACGATGTCGGTCCGGTAGGTCACGGTCCCGCCGACATGCATGGCCGCCATGCCGGTGTAGTGCATCACGGCGATGCCGAGACCGGCGACGACCCCGCTGATGCCGAGCCAGCCGATGCTGCGCGGGCGGCGCGCGACGAGGCCGAGCCCCAGCGCCGACGCCGCGATCGCGATGACCAGGGACAGCCCGGTCATCGGCAGGTCGTAGCGGAGGTCGAGCCCGTCCACCCGGTAACCGATCATTCCAATGAAATGCATCGACCAGATCGCTCCGCCGCCGAGGGAGACGGCAGCGGCCAGCGTCCAGCGGGCCCGGGAACGACCCGCTGACAGGGAGATCCGGATCGCGCTGACCAGGGCGGCAAACGAGCCCACGAGGGCCAGGCCTGCCGATACGACCACGAACAGCAGGTCCTGGCTTGCATGCTGATGAACGGCCTGCGCATTGATCACATGTCCCCCTTGAATCGGCCGGAGCCCCCAACATGTAGCACGAGACAGGTCGAAAACCAAAAACTATACGCAATGCAACGAGTATGTCCACTACCCCGCCATAAATCGCAAATAAGCCTATATGGATCTAGTGGTCACATGCCTCATATCGCCGAGATGACCAGGCGGGCGCGACAGTGCGCCCACCCGAGGACGCGGTAGCCCGGGCGGGCCAGCCCGACGACTGTGACCCCCGGTGAGGTGCGACGATGTGGTCTCGGCCGGTCGACAGGCGGACCAAGGGCCCCGGTGGACGACCCACCCATGTCGCCGGAGCCACGCCGGACCCAGGTGGGTTCCAGTCCCTCAATCGGGACGGAGTCTCGAATACGGGATCAGGCACCACAAATGTCACGCGGCCGGGCAATCCGTTCGCCGCGACGGCGGTCGACCCGCGCGCCCCGGCCGCGGAGAAACCGGGCTCCGCGCCGACCTCCGCATTTGCGGGACTACTCTCAGACCACACCTAAGTGCCCCGCGGAACCGGCCCGTCAACTTGACACAACAAGGAGTTCCGGACATCGGTCATACATCTCCGCCACCCCGGACCGGAAGACCACAGGCCATTTCCACGAAAGGCCTTTCACGCATTGGTGTGCATGTATGGTTCAGCTAGTCGGTTTATCTACTCGTACGGCTCCCGCCGCCCGTGCCTGGGCCGGGGCTCGGCGAGCGGGACCGGAGCAGGGCAGGCCCCCACCGGCGCCGACGGCCCGCGGCGGGCGGCCCCTGGCGGGACGGCCGCCGGCCGGCGTCGACGTGGCGCCCCTCCACTACACCGATCACAGCCCCACCCCGGAGACCGAATCCCCGCCCCGGAAAGGTGCAGCCACGTGAGCGTGATCCCTCCGCCCCGCACCGGCGCCGACCGTGCCGTAGCCGCACGGGCCACCGCATCGCCCCCGCCCGGGTCCGAGCCGGCGGAGCACACCGTGCCCGCCGGGCGGGCCCGAGCCTCCCGCCGCGGCGGCGGGACGTCCACGCGCCCGCCCCGGCCCGCCAGCTCAGGACCGGGGAGCGAGGCGCCCGCGGAGCCGGCTCCGTCTCCGGCGCTGGCAGGCGTGCCCCTGCCGCGGATCGGCCAACGGGTCCGGGTGCCGAAGACGGCGGAGCTCGTCGCCGCCCACCTGCGCCGCCAGATCGTCCGCGGCGAACTCCACGAAGGCGACGCCCTCCCCCCCGAAGCCGTCCTCATGGAACAGTTCGGCGTCTCCCGCCCCA
>NZ_JCBATA010000112.1:0-11459 GCF_059816245.1 Frankia sp. RB5 | reverse complement strand
GGTGGGCGAGGATGCGGGCGAGGGTGCCGGTGCCGCCGGTGATGAGGATGGTGCCGTTGCGGTCCCAGCCGAGGGCGGACAGGTCGCGGGGGGTGTCGGGGGGTGTGGTGTTCCTGTCGGTGGCCGGTGGGGTGACGGCGCTGGCTGGGGTGACGGCGCTGGCTGGGGTGACGGTGGGTGGGGCGACGGTGGTGGGAGGGAGGGCGAGACGGCGTAGCCGGGTGGCGTACAGGCGGCCGCCCCGCGCGGCCAGCCTGGGTTCGCCGCTGTCGAGCGCGGCCCGCAGCAGTTCCGGGCCGGGTGTGGCGTCGGTGTCGGCGTCGAGCAGCACGAACCGGTCCGGATGCTCCGCCTGGGCGGCGAGGACGAACCCGTGGGCGGCCGCGGCGCCCGGGTCGGGCGGCGGGTCGTCGGGCGCGACGACGACGGCGCGGCGGGTCACGACGACGAGCCGGCCGGGGGGCTCCTCGTCGTGCCGGCCGCGGGGCACCTCGTCGAGCGGGCCGCGGGGCACCTCGTCGAGCGGGCCGCCGGGCAGCTCGTCGTGGTTCGCGCCGGCGAGCCAGGACCGCACCACGTCCAGGCTGTGCGCGGCGGCCCGATCCGCGGCCTCGAGGCTGCCGACCTCCGTCGGCGGGCCGACGGGCGCGGTGGTCGCGGACCCGGCGGCCTCCGCCGCGGGGACGTGCGCGACCGGTATCGGCGCGGCCGGGTCGACGGCGTGGCCCGGCGCTGTCGCCAGCGGCTCCCAGTCGATCCGGTACAGGCCACCGCGCACGGGTGGGCTCGCCGCCAGCAGGGCCGGGTCGATCTCCCGGGTGGTGACCGCGGCGAGGTCGGCGACCGGGTCGCCGGCGAGATCCCGGATCGTGACGGCGACGGTCTGCGGACCGGTCGGTCGGATACGGGCCCGTACCTCCGTGGCGCCGACCGCGTGCACGCGAACGCCGGCGAAGGAGAACGGCAGCCGTGGCGGCCGACCGCCGGTCGGGGCCGCCGTGCCCGCGCCGTCGCCCTCGTCGGCGGCGAGGATCAGCGCGTGCAGGCACGCGTCGAGCAGCGCCGGGTGCAGGTCGAACCCGCTCACCTCCAGCCCCCGCGGCAGCCGGATCTCGGCGAGCAGGTCCTCGCCGTGGCGCCAGCCGGCGACCAGCCCCTGAAACGCCGGGCCGTACCGGTAGCCGCCTCGCTCCAGCCGCGGGTAGAGGTCCCCGGCCGGCAGCGCGACGGCGTCGGCCGGGGGCCACGAGCCGTCGGGGCCGGGCTCGGCGTCGAGGTCGGGCCCGGAGTCGGGGTTGGGCCCGGAGTCGGGGTTGGGCCCGGGGTCGGGCTCGGGGTCGGGGTTGGGCACGGCGTCCAGGTCGGGCTCGGTCGTCGTCGCAGCGGCCCCAGCGCTCAGGACGCCGGTGGCGTGGTGCCGCCACGCCGCCCCCGGTTCGTCGGCCGGGCGCGCGTACACCTCGATCGCCCGGCGTCCCGCCGGGTCGGCCGCGGCGACGGTGACCTCGACGGCGACCGCCTCCCGCGCGGCCAGGGACAGCGGTTCGCGCAGGACCAGCTCCTCGAGCCGGTCGCAGGCCAGGTGCCGCCCGGCGGCCAGCGCCATCTCGACGAACGCCGAGCCGGGCAGCAGGGTCGCGGACCCGACGGCGTGGTCGGCCAGCCAGGGCTGCGCGGGCAGCGACAGGCGCCCGGTGAGGACCGCGCCGCCGTCGTCGGCCCGGTCGAGGGCGGCGCCGAGCAACGGATGCCCGGTCGCCGCCAGGCCCACGCCGGCCACGTCGCTCGCCTGGGGCGCCGCGTCGAGCCAGTACCGCGTGCGGGTGAACGCGTAGGTCGGCAGGTCGGCATGCACCGCCGGTCCGCGGGCGCGTGAGCCGGGCCAGGTGACCCGGTCGGCGCCGATCCGCACCCGGGCGATGGCCCGCGCCACGGCGTCGTCCTCGGTGACGCCGGACGCCAGGGTGGCCACGAAGTCGGGGCCGGTGCCATCCGGGTGGTGGTCGTGGCCGGCGGCCATCGCGCTGAGCGTCGCCCCGGGGCCGATCTCAAGGCAGGTCGACACTCCCTGGGCACGCAGCCAGGTCACGCCGTCATGGAAGCGGACGGCCTCGCGGACCTGGCGGACCCAGTAGTCGGGCGAGCCCAGCTGATCGGCCGTCGCGAGGGTGCCGGTCAGCGTCGAGACGATCGGCACGTTCGGTGCCCGGTAGGTCAGCTCGGCGGCCACCTGGCCGTACCGCGCCAGCATGGCGTCCATGTGCGGGGAGTGGAAGGCGTGGCTGACCCGCAGCCGGGTCGCCCGCCGGCCCCGCTCCCGCCAGAGCGCCGCCACCCGGTCGACGGCGGGGGCGTCCCCGGAGACCACGGTGGCGGCGGGGCCGTTCACCGCGGCGATCGTCACCGTCGCGCGCGTGTCCCCGGCGAGGTCGTCGGTGAGGCCGTCGAGGGAGGCGGCGACCTCGTGTTCCGGGGCGTCGATGGCCGCCATCGCGCCGGTGGCCGGCAGCGCCTGCATGAGCCGTCCGCGGGCCGCCACCAGCGTGCAGGCGTCGGCGAGCGACAGCACCCCGGCTATGTGCGCGGCGGCGAGCTCGCCGATCGAGTGCCCGAGCAGGTAGTCCGCGGTGATCCCGGCGTCCGCGAGATGGCGGGCCAGCGCCACCTGCAGGGCGAACAGGGCGCTCTGGGTGTAGGCGGTCTGGTCGAGCAGCCGCGCGTGCGGCGAGTCGTCGGCCGCGGCGACGACGACGACGGACAGCGGACGGTCGAGGTGCGCGTCGAGGTGGCCGCACGCCTCGTCCCAGGCGGCGGCGAACACCGGTGCGCGGGCATACAGCTGCCGGCCCATCCCGGCACGCTGGCTGCCCTGCCCGGAGAAGACCAGGGCGGTGCGCCCCGCGGCGCGCCGCGCGCCGAGCACCACGGCCGGGTGCGGGCGATCCGCGGCCAGCGCCGCCAGGCCCGCGCGCAGATCGTCGCGATCGCGGGCACTGACGATCGCGCGGCGATCCAGCTGGGCGCGGGTGGTGAGCAGGGCGTGCCCGACGTCCGCGAGATCGGCGCCGGGGTGGTCGTCGAGCCAGGAGCGCAGGCGGGCGGCCTGGCCGCGCAGTGCCGGCGCGGAGTGGGCCGAGAGCAGGAACGGATGGGGCCCGGGATCCGGCTGGCCGCTCGGGTCCGGCGCGCCCTGCGCGCTGTCGACGCCGTGCGCCCCCTCCGCGCGGTGCGCCCCCTCCGCGCCGTGCGCGCTGTCCGCGCCGTCGATGCCCTGCGTGCCGGCGGCGTCGTCGTTCTCGATCCCGGCGGGCTCCTCGATGATGACGTGCGCGTTCGTGCCGCTGATGCCGAAGGACGACACACCGGCGCGGCGCGGGCCGTCCCGCCGCGGCCAGGGGCGGCGCTCGCGCAGCAGCTCGACACCTCCCGCCGACCAGTCCACATGCGGCGTCGGCTGGTCGATGTGCAGCGAGGCGGGCAGCGTGGCGTGCCGCATCGCCATCACCATCTTGATCACACCGGCGACACCGGCGGCGGCCTGGGTGTGCCCGATGTTCGACTTCACCGAGCCGAGCCACAGCGGCTGCCCGGCGGGCCGGTGCGGCCCGTAGACGCCGAGCAGCGCCTGTGCCTCGATCGGGTCGCCCAGTACCGTGCCGGTGCCGTGGGCCTCGACCGCGTCGACCTGGTCGGGCCGCAGGCGCGCGTCGGCCAGCGCCCGGCGGACCACCCGCTGTTGGGAGGGCCCGTTCGGCGCGGTCAGCTGGCTGCTCGTACCGTCCTGGTTGACCGCGCTGCCGCGCAGCACGGCGAGCACCCGATGGCCGTGGCGGCGTGCGTCGGCGAGGCGTTCGAGCAGGAGCAGCCCCACCCCCTCGGAGCATCCGGTGCCGTCCGCGGCGGCGGCGAACGGCTTGCAGCGCCCGTTGGCGGCCAGGCCGTGCTGGCGGCTGAACTCGACGAAGACGGCGGGCGTGGCCATCACGGACACACCGCCGGCGAGCGCGAGGGCGCATTCCCGCCGCCGCAGTGACGCAGCCGCCAGGTGCATCGCCACCAGCGACGACGAGCAGGCCGTGTCGATCGTGACGGCCGGGCCCTCGAGGCCGAGGGTGTAGGAGATCCGGCCGGACGCCACGCTCGGGGCACTGCCGTTGACCAGGTAGCCCTCGTATCCCGGCGGCGCCGGGCGCAGCCGCGAGGCGTAGTCGTCGTACATCACCCCGACGAACACGCCGGTGTCGCTTCCGCGCAGGTCGGCGGGGTCGATGCCGGCCCGCTCCAGGGCCTCCCAGCTGGTCTCGAGCAGCAGTCTCTGCTGGGGGTCGGTGGCCCGCGCCTCGCGGGGCGTGATGCCGAAGAACTCGGCGTCGAAGTCCGCGGCGTCCGCGAGGAAGCCTCCCTCGTGGGCGTGGGAGGTGCCCGGGTGCTCGGGGTCCGGGTGCGCGAGGGCGTCGAGGTCCCAGCCGCGGTCGGTGGGGAAGTCGGAGATGGCGTCGCGGCCGTCCGCGACGAGTGTCCACAGATCCTCCGGCGAGTGGACGCCGCCGGGGTAGCGGCAGCTCATCGCGATGATCGCCACCGGCTCGTGGTCGCGCTCCTCGGCCTCCCGCAGGCGCCGGCGCACCTCGCGCAGGTCCGTGGTCGCCCGGCGCAGGTAGTCCCGTAGCCGGCCCTCGACGCCACCGCCGCCGGCGGCGGCCGCGGTGGCGGGCTGGGCCGTCCCGCTCGCCGGGGCCGTCTCCGCCGCGTCCTCGCTGCGCACCACCGTCATCCCTCCCAGGCCAGTTGGGACGCGTCCGGGCCGCCGTCGGTGGACAGCTCGCGGTCGAGCGCGTCGAACAGTTCGTCGTCGGTCGCCGTGGCGAGATCGTTGTTCGGGTCGGGTGGGGCGGGTTCCCGCCGGTCGTTCCAGGCCCGCAGGAGATCGGCGAGGCGGGTGGCGACCCGCGCGTGCCGCTCGTCGTCGGGATCTCCACCGGCGCTCAGGGCGGCCTCGAGCCGGTCCAGTTCGCTCAGCGGGTCGCCGGGAGTCGGCGGATCAGGGGTCAGCTCGGCGAGCAGGTGCCGCGCGATCGCCGCCGGCGTCGGATAATCGAAGACCAGCGTGGTCGGCAGCCGCAGACCCGTCGTGGCACCGAGCCGGTTGCGCAGTTCCACCGCGGTGAGCGAGTCGAACCCGAGGTCGAGCAGGCCGCGGTCGGCCGCCACGGCGGCCGCGTCCACGTCGTCATGGCCCAGGACCGTGGCGATGTGCCGGCTGACCAGCTCCAGCAGCAGGGCGGCCCGCCCGGCCGGGTCGAGCGCCGCGAGGCGTGCGGCGAGTCCACCGGCGCCGCCCGGGTCGGCGTCCGGCGCCGGGCGGGAGGCGTGCGCGGCCCGCGCCCGCCGCCGTGTGGCCGTGACCAGCCCGCGGTGGAGCGGATGGACCTCGCCCTGCTCGGCCTGGCGGCGCAGCCGCGCCAGGTCCAGCCGGGCGGCCAGCACCGCCGGCTCGGTCCCGTCGAGGGCGGCGTCGAACAGGGCCAGCGCCTGGGCGGGTGCCATCGGCGCCATGCCGAGCCGGCCCAGGCGCGCCCGGTCCACCGTGGTCAGCTCGGCGGTCAGCCCGCTCGCCGGCGCCCACAGGCCCCACGCGAGGGACACCGCCGGTCGGCCCGCGGCGCGGCGGCGTGCGGCGAGCGCGTCCAACGCCGCGTTCGCGGCCGCGTACCCGGCCTGCCCGGGGCTGCCGAGCGTGCCGGCGGCGGAGGAGAACAGCACGAACGCGGTGAGGTCGAGGTCGCGGGTCAGCTCGTCGAGATGGCGGGCGGCGGCCAGCTTGGGCCGCAGCACCCCGTCGAGGCGCGGCGGCGTCAGCGCGGACAGCAGGCCGTCGTCGAGCACCCCGGCGGCGTGGATGACGGCGCCGAGCGGGTGCGTCGGGTCGACCGAGGCGAGCAGGCTCGCGGTCGCCGCCCGGTCGCCGACATCGCAGGCGGCCACCCGGACGTCGGCGCCGCGCGCGGTCAGCTCGGCCACGAGGGCCGCCGCCGACGGGCTGGCGTCACCCTGCCGGCTGGCCAGCAGGAGATGGCGGACACCGTGGGCGCCGACCAGGTGGCGGGCGACCTCGGCGCCCAGCGTCCCGGTGCCGCCGGTCAGCAGGACCGTGCGATCGCGGGGGAAGGCGGCGTCGCGGGCGGGCGCCGCCGCGACGCGGGCCAGCCGGGGCAGAAGGGCGCGGCCGGCCCTGATGGCCGCCTGCGCGGCCCCGCCGGCGAGCACCCGGGGGATCGCCGCCGCCGAGTCCGGGTGACCGTCGACGTCGAGCAGGGCGAAGCGGTCCGGCTCCTCCAGCTGGGCGGTGCGCACGAGTCCCCAGACGGCGGCCGCGGCCGGATCGGGGGCGTCGTCGTCGGGAGGGACGGCGAGCGCCCCGCGGGTCACGAACGCCAGGCGGCCGCCGGCCGCCGGCGCGCGGACGGGTGCGCCCTCGTCGTCGTTCGGGTGATCGCCGGCGGGCGGCGAGTCGTGCGCGGCCGTGGACGCGCCGGGAGGTGTGGAGTCGGCGGCGAGCCACGCCTGTGCCAGGGCCAGCGTGCGGTGCAGGAGGGCACGGGTGCCGTCGTCGGTGGCGGGCGCCGACGCGGCCGCCGTGAGGTCGACCAGGACCCAGGGTGGTTCGGGTGCTCCGGCACCGACCGCGGACCACAGCTCGCCGAGGCCGGGGTGGACCTGGGCCTCGACTCCGGCGGCGCGCAGGTTCGCCGCCAGCGGGCCGTGGTCGTCACTCACGACCGCCACCGGTCCCGCGGGGGCGGCGGCCTCGTCCGGTCCGGCGGGGGTGAACACGACGCGGTGCAGCGTGTCGCCGCTGCCCGCGAGACGGTCGAGGTCGGTCGGGCGGGTGATGAGGGCGCCGGCGTGTGCGACGACGGCGCCCGTCGCGTCGGCGACGGTGAGCTCGACCGTGTCCGGTCCGGCGGGGGTGAGCCGGACCCGGACGTGGGTCGGTGCCTGGCCGGAGATCCGCACGTCCCGCCAGGAGAAGGGCAGCTGGATCCGCCGGTCCGTCGCGTTCCCGTCGTCCGTGCCGGCGCGCCGTGGGAGCTGACGCAGGACCATCGGGTGCAGCGCCGCGTCGAGCAGGGCGGGGTGCAGCAGGTAGGCCGAGGCGTTGGACCGCTCCGGCTCGGGCAGCCGGACGTCGGCGAACAGGTCGTCGCCGAGCCGCCACGCGGCGTGCAGACCCTGGAACGCCGGACCGTAGTGGTATCCGTGGTCGGCCAGCAGCGCGTACGGGTCGCCGTCGGTCAACGCGACGGCCGCCGGTGGCGGCCAGGCCCCGTCCGGCTCGGCGCCGGCCCAGTCGGCCGCCACCGGGGCGTCGGGTGCGGAGGGGTCCTCGGCCAGCAGGCCGCTGGCGTGCAGGGTCCAGGGCGCGCCGGTCGCCAGCGTGTCGTCCTCCTCCCGCCGAGCGTGGATGCTCACCGCCCGCCGACCGTCCTCGCCCGGCGGGTCGAGGACGACCTGCACCCGGACGTCGGCGTCGTCCGGGATCACCAGGGGTGCGTGCAGGGTCAGCTCCACCAGCTGCCGCAGGCCGGCCCGCTCGCCCACGTACCCGGCGAGTTCGAGGAATCCGGTGGCGGGCAGCAGCACGGTGTCGCCCACGCCGTGATCGACGAGCCAGGGCAGGGTGCGCGGTGAGAGCCGGCCGGTGGCGACCAGGCCCCGTTCGCCCGCCACCTCCACCACCGCGCCGAGCAGCGGATGATCGGCGTCGCCCACGCCGATCGCGGCCGCGTCGACGCTCGCGGGCGGGGTGTCAATCCAGTAGCGGCGGCGCTGGAACGGATAGGTGGGCAGGTCGACCGGCGCCGGGGTGACCGGCGGGAAGGCCGGGCGCCAGTCGACGGCCAGCCCGTGCAGGTGGGCCTCGGCCAGGCAGGTGAGGAAGCGGTCCCAGTCGCCCGCCTCCCGGCGCAGGGTGGTCAGGACCGTGCCGCCGACAGGCTCACGGCCGGTGGCCGCTGTCACGGTGGGCCGGCCGGCCGCCCCGGGCCGGCGGACCTCCTCGAGGCTGTCGAACGTCTCGACGAGCCCCGGGGCGAGGACCGGGTGCGGGCTGATCTCGATGACGAGCCGGTGGCCGTCGTCGTGCAGGGCCTTGACGGTCTCCGTCAGCCGGACCGGTTCCCGCAGGTTGCGGAACCAGTAGTCACCGTCGAGCCCGGGCGGGTCGAACAACCCCGCCGTGACGGTGGAGTAGAACGCGACCTCGCCCGAACGCGGGCGGACGTCGGCCAGCTCCCGGGCCAGCCGGTCCCGCAGCAGGTCGACCTGCGGGGAGTGGGACGCGTAGTCCACCGCGATGGCCCGTGCCCGGATCCCGTCGGCGGCGCAGCGGGCGAGCAGCGCGTCGACGGCCGCGGGGTCGCCGGACACCACCGTCGTGCCGGGACCGTTGACCGCGGCCACCGCGAGGGCCCCGGGCATGTCCGCCAGAAGCGGGGCGACGTCGGCGGCGGGCAGCGCCACCGAGGCCATCGCGCCCGCGCCGGCCAGCTCGACCAGCGCGCGGCTGCGCAGGGCGACGATGCGCGCGGCGTCGGCGAGACTCAGCGCGCCGGCCACGTGGGCGGCGGCGATCTCGCCCTGCGAATGACCGATGACCGCGTCCGGGCGGACGCCGGCCGACCGCCACAGGGCGGCCAGCGACGTCATCACGGCGAACAGCGCCGGCTGTACGACGTCGACCCGGTCCAGCGAGGCGGCGCCGGGCAGGTCGCGCACCACGTCCACCAGCGACCAGTCGGTGTGCGGGGCCAGCGCGTCCGCGCAGGCGTGGATGTGGTCGCGGAAGACCGTGCTCTGTGCGTACAGCGCCGCCGCCATGCCCGGCCACTGCGAGCCCTGGCCCGGAAAGGCGAACACCACCCGGACCGGTGCGGTCGTCGTCGCCCGGGAGGTGAGATCGGCGGCCAGGCCATGCTCGGCGAGCTCCGACAGCCCGGCGCGCAGCTCGGCCCGGTCCGCCGCGAGGACCACGGCTCGGCTGTCGAACCGGGCCCGGGTGGTCGCCAGCGCGAGCCCGGTACGGGCCAGGTCGAGCGACTCGTCGGCCACGGCATCGTGCAGGCGACGGGCCAGCTCTCGCAGCGCCGGCTCGGTGCGCGCCGAGAGCACCCAGGGCAGGCGCCGCGCGCCGCCGTCGGCGACGTCCTCACCGGTCCCGGTTTCGTTCTCGTCGTCGGTCTGGTTGTCGGTGCTGGTGGTGGGTGTGCTGGTGCTGGTGGGGGGTTCTTCGATGATGAGGTGGGCGTTGGTGCCGCTGATGCCGAAGGCGCTGATGGCGGCGCGGCGGGGGGTGTGGGTGGGGGGCCAGGGTTTGGGGGTGGTGAGGAGTTGGAGGGTGTTGCTGGTCCAGTCGATGTGGGGGGTGGGGGTGTCGATGTGGAGGGTGTGGGGGAGGGTGTGGTGCCGCATCGCCATGATCATTTTGATGAGTCCGGCGGTGCCGGCGGCGGCTTGGGTGTGGCCGATGTTGGATTTGATGGAGCCGAGCCAGAGGGGGTTGTCGGGGGTGTGGTGGGGTCCGTAGGTGGTTTGGAGGGCGTGGGCTTCGATGGGGTCGCCGAGGGTGGTGCCGGTGCCGTGGGCTTCGATGGCGGTGATGTCGGCGGGGGTGAGGTGGGCGTTGGTGAGGGCGGCGTGGATGACGCGTTGTTGGGCGGGGCCGTTGGGGGCGGTGAGGCCGTTGCTGGCGCCGTCGGAGTTGATGGCGCTGCCGCGGATGAGGGCGTGGATGGGGTGGTGGTTTTTCTGGGCGTCGGTGAGGCGTTCGAGGAGGAGGAGGCCGGCGCCTTCGGCCCAGCCGGTGCCGTTGGCGGCGTGGGCGAAGGGTTTGCAGCGTCCGTCGGGGGCGAGGGCTTGTTGGCGGGAGAATTCGATGAAGACGGCGGGGGTGGCCATGAGGGTGATGCCGCCGGCGAGGGCGAGGGTGCATTCGCCGTGGTGGAGGGCTTGGGTGGCGAGGTGGAGGGCGACGAGGCTGGAGGAGCAGGCGGTGTCGATGGTGAGGGCGGGGCCTTCGAGGCCGTAGGTGTACGCCACCCGCCCCGACGCGACCGAGGACGTCGACCCGGTGAGCAGATAGCCCTCGAACCCGTCCGGCGCGCGTTCCAGCCGCGTGCCGTAGTCGTCGTACATGACGCCGGTGAACACGCCGGTCTGGGTGCCGCGCAGGCTGTGGGGGTCGATGCCGGCGCGTTCGAACGTCTCCCAGGCGATCTCCAGCAGCAGGCGCTGCTGCGGGTCGATCGCGGTCGCCTCACGCGGGGAGATCCCGAAGAAGCCCGCGTCGAAGTACGCGGCGTCGTGCAGGAAGCCGCCGTGCCGGCTGTACGACGTGCCCTGCCGGTGGGGATCGGGGTGGTAGAGGCGGTCGAGCGGCCAGTCCCGGTCGGTCGGGAAGCCGGAGATGGCGTCGGTGCCCTCGGCCACCAGCCGCCACAGCTCCTCCGGCGAGGTCACCCCGCCGGGGAAACGGCAGCCCATGGCGACCACCGCGATCGGCTCGTCGTCCGCCTCGGTCGAGCGTGTCCTGCGGGTGGTGGGCCGTGCGGGTCGCCTGGCTGCCGAGGTGTCCGCCTGGTCGACCAGCCGCGCGCTCACGAACTCCGCCAGCGCGGACGGCGTCGGATGGTCGAACACCACCGTCGACGGCAGCCGTAGGCCCGTCGCCCGGCCGAGCTGGTTGCGCAGTTCGACCGCGGTCAGCGAGTCGAAGCCCAGGTCGCGGAACGGCCGGCTGGCGGGGATGGTCCCACCGTCCTGGCCCAGGACCTGGGCGCTGTGCGTGCGGACCAGCTCCAGCACCCGCAGGGTGCGTTCCCGCTCGTCCAAGCCGGCGAGCGCGGCCAACGGCGCCGACGTCCCCAGGTTCTCGGGTGCTCCCGCGCCGCCGCCCGCGCCCAGGGCGGCGCGGCGGCGCGGCGGCCGGGTGACACCGTGCAGCATCGGAGCCAGGGTTCCCGCCGCCGCCCGCCGCAGCAGGGCGGCGCGGTCGAGCCTGGCCGCGACCAGCGTCGCGTCCGGCGCCGTCACCGCGGCGTCGAACAGTGCCGTGCCCACCTCGGCGTCGAGGGGTGCGATGCCGTCGGCGGCCATCCGCGCCCGGTCCGCCGCGTCCATGTGGCCGGTCATGCCACTGGTCTGGTCCCACAGCCCCCAGGCGATCGACGTGGCGGGCAGACCGCGGGCGGCCCGGTGGGCGGCGAGGGCGTCCAGGTAGGCGTTGGCCGCGGCGTAGTTCCCCTGGCCCGCGTTCCCCGTCGTGCCGACCACGGAGGAGAACAGGACGAAGCCGTCGAGGGGGTGGTGGCGGGTGAGGTGGTGGAGGTGGTGGGCGGTGTGGGTTTTGGGGGGGAGGACGGTGGTGAGGTGGTGGGGGGTGAGGGTGGTGATGGTGTGGT
>NZ_JCBATA010000111.1:0-12178 GCF_059816245.1 Frankia sp. RB5 | reverse complement strand
GGCCCATGACACCGAACCCGCCGACGGGCTGATCCCGCTCACCGTCAACGAGGTCCGCCACCTCATCATCCAGCTCGCGATGCCCCGACCCGCCCCGGCCGCCGGCTTCGTGCTGGCCTGGTCCTGGCGGCGACGCCGCCACCAGGCACGCGCACAAGCCAGCCACTACCACCGCCAGGCCGCAGCCCTACAACTCAATTGATCACAAAAGTCGGGCTGGAGTACTAGGCCGACGGGTGGAGGAGTCGCTGCACTGCCTTCGGGAGGTCTGCGATGTCGATGTCGAGGGTGGTCGACCGGTCGCGGGTCCGTACTTCGACCACTCCCTCGGCGAGACGGCGGCCGGCGATGACCTGGACGGGGCAGCCGATCAGGTCGGCATCGGCGAACTTGACGCCGGCCGACCCCGGCCGGTCGTCGACGAGGACGTCAAGGCCCTCGGCCTCCAGTGTCGCAGCCACGCTGGTGACTGCCTCTGGGTCGACGTTCTTGCCGAGCGGGATGACCTCGACGTCGTAGGGAGCGAGCTCCGCCGGCCAGAGGATGCCGTTGTCGTCGTGGTGCTGTTCGATGGCAACGGACAGGATGCGGCTGATCCCGATGCCATAGCAGCCCATCACCATCGCCACATCCTTGCCGTTCGTGTCCAGGTAGCGGGCTTCCAGCGGCTGGGAGTACTTGGTGCCGAGTTGGAAGATGTGCCCGACCTCGACCGAGCGGTCGATCGCTAGCGGTCCGCTGCCGTCGGGAGAGGCATCACCCGCACGCACGTTGGTGACGTCGGCGAACTCGTCGGGGGTGAAGTCCCTGCCGAGGTTGCAGCCGGTGACGTGATGGTCGACCTGGTTCGCGCCGGTACACCAGTCGCGGCCGGCGGCGACGTGATGATCCGCAATGATCCGATGAACGTGGGCTCCGAGCCCGACCGGGCCGACATAGCCGCGGACCAGAGCCGGGTGCGCGGTGAAGTCGGCGGCGTCGAGTAGCGACGGTGCGGCTCCCAGGACCTTCGTGAGCTTGTGCTCGTTGACCTCGCGGTCGCCCGGGACCAGTACCGCGATCACCCGAAGGGCCGCCTCGCCCTCGACCGCGGGCAGCTTGTAGAGGACGCACTTCAGGATCTGCGACGCCGCAATGCCCAGGTGGGCGGACAAGTCGTCGACCCCAGGTACCCCAGGCGTGTGCACGCGAACCAAAGGTTCCGATCCGGGCTCGACCGGCTCGGGACGCGCGCAGTACGCCGCCTCCAGGTTCGCCGCGTACGTGCCGTCGGGCGCGTAGACGAACAGGTCCTCTCCGACCTCGGTGGGGGCCATGAACTCGTGGTTGACGTCGCCGCCGATCTCCCCGGCCTGTGCCTCCACGGCACGGAACCGCAGACCGCACCTGGTGAACACGCGTTCGTACGCCGAGTACATGACCGTGTAGGTCTCGCGCAGCGAGTCCCGGTCCGGGTGGAAGCTGTAGGCGTCCTTCATCACGAAGTCCCGGGCACGGATCAGCCCGGACCGGGGCCGCAGCTCGTCCCGGTACTTCGTCTGAATCTGGTACACGCTCAACGGCAAGTCCCTGTAGCTGCGGACCTCGTTCGCGACCAGCGTCGTGACGAGCTCCTCATGCGTCGGGCCGAGACAGAACTCTGCGCCCTTGCGGTCGGCCACCCGGAACATCAGCTCGCCGTACTGGGTCCAGCGGCCGGTCCGTTCCCACAGCTCGCGGGGCATCAGCGAGGGCATCAGCATCTCCTGGCTGCCGGCCCGCACCATCTCTTCCCGCACGATCGCCTCGACTTTGCGGAGCACCCGCAGCCCCAGCGGCAGATACGTGTAGACACCGGAGGCGACCTTCCGGACGTAGCCCCCCCGAACCAGGAGCTTGTGATTGACTGTCTCCGCCTCTGCGGGGTCGTC
The DNA here is from genome assembly GCF_059816245.1 of Frankia sp. RB5. Taxonomy (NCBI): domain Bacteria; kingdom Bacillati; phylum Actinomycetota; class Actinomycetes; order Frankiales; family Frankiaceae; genus Frankia; species Frankia sp. RB5. The sequence continues at coordinate 10,268 of NZ_JCBATA010000111.1, read as the reverse complement.
ACGCAGCGTCCGAGCGAAGACATGAGACAAGTGATCCACGATCAAAGCCTTCCATACCGAGCCGTAGCCGACAGACGGCGGCAAGCTGCCGCTCGCGAGAGACGCCGAGCCCCCGAGAGAAACGTTGGCTCGGCTAGAGCGGTCGCCTCACAACCCTGGCGGGACGCACCGGCTCTCCCCTCGCGGACCACCTAGCCCGACAGCTCAGGTCCTATGAATGGCACGGTTGCGGCGCCACGTGTCGTGGTGGGCTCCAGCCCCTGATCCGCAATGTCCCCAGGGTACTACTGCCAGCCATCCAAGATAGCTACCCACCGTCACCAGTCGAGCCCTAGATCGATCAACGACCAGGGGCCTCGACGTGCGGCCGCCCCCACTGTCATCGGCTCACCCAAGATCATTCTAGTCCCAGCATCTACGAGGATCCAGGGCGAACGCTAACGGTCCCCGCTGCCGATCACCGAGCAGGCCGCAGCCCGGATCCTCAGCCTGCCGTTCCACCCCGCCCTCACCCACAGCGACGTCCGGCAGGTCGCTGCCCTCCTGCGCCAGGCGCTTCAGGGCCGCGGTCTGCCCTGACGCCAACCGGCGGCGTCGAGGACCACGTCCGCGAGGCGTTCGGCCGCGTCCGGTCGGCCGAATGCCCGTGCTCGCTTCGCCATCGTGGTGCAGACCGCCCGGTCGGTCAGCAGCGGCTCCACCGCCTTCCACAGCCGCTCCGGCGACACCTCACCCTCCAATGCCACCGCCGCGCCCGCATCCTGCAGATAGCGGGCATTGTGCGCCTGCTCGTTGCCCGCCGACGACGCCAACGGAATCAGCACCGCAGCTCTCCCGAGAGCGGTCAGCTCGGCAATCGTGCCCGCGCCGCTGCGCGACACCACCACATCCGCGAGCGCGAGAACGTCGGCGACCTCCCCACGCAGGAACCCCGTCAGGAAGTACCGCTCTGGCACCGCAAGACCCGCCGCGTTCCCACGCAATGCCTCGACGTTGCCAGGGCCGCACTGGTGGATCACGTTCGCGTGCTCCACCAGCCACGGCAGCGCCCCGGCCACCGCGGTGTTGATCTGCACCGACCCCTGCGCACCGCCGGTCACATACATCGTCGGCAACGCCGGATCATGGCCTGTCCAGCCCAACGCCGCCACCGCCCGAGACGCCTGCCCGGACAGCACCTCGGCGCGCACCGGATTCCCCGTCACCACGGCCGTGGCACGGACCGCGTCCGGTAGCAGTTCCAACGACGGCGCACTCGACACCGCCACCCGGGCGGCCACCCGCGCCAGCGTCCGGTTCGCCAGGCCCAGGCGCACCGTCTGCTCATGCACCACCAGCGGCCGACGGCACATCCACGCCGCCAGCCCCACCGGCACCGCGACATAGCCGCCCGTCGCGAGCACCACATCCGGCGCCCACCCGCCGACCAGCGAACGAGCCTGCACCACACCAAGCGGCACCCGGCCCATATCCCGCACGTTCTCCGCCGACGCCATCTTCCACAAACTGCTCGACCGGCGAATCTTGCCCGTGGCGACCGACCGGAAGTCGATACCCTCCTCCCCCGCCACCCGCTCCTCCAGGCCCCGTTCCGCACCGACCCACAGCACCTCAACCCCGCCGGCGCCCAGACGACGCTGAAGAGTCCGGACTGTCGTCAGCGCGGGGAACACATGACCCCCTGTCCCACCACCGGTAACGATCAGACGCAACGTCCGGCGAGGGCCAGGAGCGGCATTGCTCATAGTGGCCTCCCTTCGAGCTCCGGAGAATAGCCTTCGGGTGGGCGTTCCAGGCCCCGAGGTAGGCCCAGGCGAGCGGGCTTCAGGCGGCGCGTCCTCTCGGGGTGCCGCGTGCTGCTCTCGGGCGGCGCGGCGGGGGTGGATCAGCGTGTACCGCAGTCCCGTCATCGTGGACAAGGTCATCGGGCTTCCCGATCCTGGCGGCGACGCAGGCACTCAGGCCATCCCGGTCACGGGCCCTCGGAACCAGAGTGCTACCCGGGAGCTCGTGTCCGCTCCGGGAGGCTGTGCCGCACCATGGGGCGCCGTGTATCGCGGGGTGCGGGCCGGTCGGCCCGCCACGGTCGCTGACCTGTTCCTGAAAGCGGTGTGGTGATGAGCTCCCGGCCCCTCTCGGGTCCCGGGACCCGCAGAGAATTTCACCTGCCGGAGCCTGCGGCTCTCGCGGCCATACCCCTGAGCGCACGACGCCCGTGTAGTGCGGCGGCGTGAAAGTGCCGCCCAGCTCGGGGGGTGCTGGGCGGCAAAGGAATCTTAACACAAATTAGGGACGTCAACCCATCCCGGGCCTCACCCGAGGGTGGCGCAGGTATCTGCGTAGCCGCCGCGAAGATCTCGGGTCCTGACCGGCCGCGACGACAGACTTTGATGTCATCCACGCATACCACGCTCAGTCAGATCTTCCGCTCGTCCAGCTATGGAGTTCGGCTTTTCGAGTCGGGAAGGGCCGACGGGGCCTTCGTGCCGAGCTGATCCTCTTCGCCGACAGTATAGGGCTGGGCGATCTCTTCTTTGTGCAGATTTCGGCGCTCGGCTCATGGTGTGCCGCCGCCACTGCCGGCGATGCACGGCTTCTTCCTAATAGACCGTAAAAGTCCAGGATAAACTCGCCGGCCAGAACGGTCATCCTGCTTAGCGTAGGGCCAGCGCACCCATATCTTGGCCCCGGTGAACTGGTGGGGGACCGAGTGCTGCCCGTCCTCGTACCTGATGCCAGGGGCACGGTGGGGTGGAGGTGCCGGGCTGGGTAGAGCGCGATCAGCGGCTTCAGACGAAGCGGCGATCGCCTCCGCGGTCTTCGTCAGCGGGAGCGCGTGAGAAGGAGGCGTGGGAGATTCATTCGAGTCGTGATCTGGCGGCGATGGAGACGACTGCGGTGAAGGTGACGCAGGCGGCAATGAGGTGCCAGGTGAAGGGTTCGTTGTCGGTCCAGCGGTTCGAGCCCCCTTCTGACACGCCGCCCTGATGGGGAGATGGCCTATAGGAAGGGGCGGCTGCGGGTGCGTCGTTGTCCTTCGCGGAGATGGTCGAGGAGATGCTGGTGGGTGTGGGCGTCCGGGAGGTGGAGACGCACGATGCTGTGTCCGATCATGGCGATTTCGAGGTGGCCGTGGCGGATTCCGGTTTCGGTGACGGTCCAGTGCGGCACGCAGAGGACATCTCCGGGCGCGCTCAGGAAGACGACGGTTTGGAGGTTCGTGATGTAGAGGGTTCCGTCGCCGTGGTCGAGCCAGGTGGGGCCGCCCTGACGAGGTTCGCTGCGGGTGGACCATGCGGTGCAGGGGCTGCGGGTGTAGATCTGTTCGTCGGGTTGGCACCAGGTGGCTGCGACGGGCCAGGGTGCGGGCTGGCGGGCCGGGATCGTCGTGGTGGGGGGTCTGCGGAGCCGAAGGAGCCGATGCGGGCGACGGCCGCGCAGTTCGTGGTCGGCTTGGGCGGGCTCTGGGTTCTGCTGCCGGTCGTCGTCGGTGGTCATCGGACGGGTGGGGTACGGGGCCGTAGGAGACGCGCGAGAAGATCGGTGGTGGCGGGGGTGGGGCGGGCGCCGATCTCGGCGAGTCTGTGTTCGAGCCGGTGGTAGACCCGGCGGACGTCTGCGGGGTGGCCGGTATGGGCGTGCAGGCGCATGAGGTGGGTGTGGGCGGCTTCGGCGTGGGGGTCGTGCAGCAAGGCCTGTTCCAGGATGGCGACCGCGCCGGCCGGGTCGTGGTCGGCGAGGAGGTCGGCGAGGTCGCGGGCGGCATCGAGGGCCTGCTGGGCCAGGGTGGTGGCCGGGCCTTCGGCCCAGGGTGCCTCGATGCCGTCGGCGAACCGGCCGGTGTAGGCGTGGACGGCGCGACGCAGCGCGGTGGTGCGTTCGTCGTCGTCGCGGGCGTGGTCGGCGTCGTCAAGTGCGGTCTGGAAGTCCCACAGGTCGCAGCGGGCCGCGCCGTGCAGACGCAGTCGGTAGACACCCTTGGCGCTGTCGATGGTGATGGTCGTGCCGCAGGTGCGCCGGCAGGCGTCGCGGAGCCGGCGGACGCCTTGGTGGATCTGGTTTCTCGCGCGGGCCGGGTCGGCGTCGGGGAGGAGCCGGTCGACGAGCGTGGCGGTGGACGCGCCGTCGGGGTGGAGGGCGAGGTAGGTGGCGATCTCCATGCTGAGGAGTCCGTGGTAGGCGAGTTGGCCGTCGGTTCCGGTCAGATGCGGCCGGCCGAACGTCACGAGCATGACCCCCTGTCCGCTGGCACCTGATGTGGACAGCGGCGGGTCGACGGCGATCGCGGCAAGCGGGGCGACGGCGGGCGGCGGGAGAGCGGCTTGTGCCGGTACGAGCCGGGAGGCGGGCAGCGCGGGCGGTGCGGGGAGCTGCCATCCGACAAGCGGGATCGTCACCTCCTCACCGGCCGTGCCCGACATCCGGCGGGCGAGCAGACGCCGGGTGGGCTCCGTGCCCAGGGTGAAGGCCCGGCGAAGCCCATACGAGGTCTGATCGGCGGTGACGTTCCCGTCCGCGGCGACCATGACGCCGGGAAACGCGTCGCCAACGAGCAGCCCGTTGACCCCAAGAGGCGCGCCTCGTGCCAGCAGGCTGCGGATCATCGGCCCGCTGTTCGGCGCCATCTCGTCGAGGACGGCGACGATCACAGGGAAGGGTTCGTCGGGAAACGTGGCACGAAGGTCCGCGAGACCGGCCGAGGGTGCGACGCGCTGCGCCAACCGGGACCGGTGGCTGATCTCCGCGGCCAGATGCCGCACCATCACCGCGCAGGTCGGCGCCACGGCAAGGCCCAGGCGCTCGGGATCCGCCAGGCCGAGACGCCGCGCGTAGGCGACGCTCACCACCGGTTGCACCGGCCCGTTGCCCCACGGCAGGCCCTGGAGCAGCTGCGCGAGAACCGCTCGGATCACCCCGTCCCTGCCTGGGCCGTTCACTGCCCAGCCGGGCCCGGTCAGCACGTCGACGCTCACCACACCCGCCCCCGAGATCCCCGCCGCGATACGACATCCCCCGCCCGTCGAAGCGGCGTTGGTATGGCGAGTGTGAGGGTCGCGCAGGGCAGCAGCGAGCGCTTCCGGAAGGAAACCGTCCTCGTCGACCGCCGCCGCGGACGTCGGATGCGGCCCGGTCAGCGCCGGGTGCCGCCCCGGGTACGTCACGAGCCCTGGGCTCGGCCGCTGGGGAACAAACGCCACCATCTCGCCGGCGTTCATGCTCGGCTCCCGCGTTGGGGCCGGCGGGGATGGACGTCGAGGCGGCGGACCGGGAAGGGCAGGCGTGGTCGGCGGCGGTGACACCGGCCGGGCCGGCGACGTCGCAACGGTGAACACCGTCAGATCCCGCACCGCCCCGCCGGAGAACAGGCTCCCGAGCAGCGACGACCCCGGCCAGATCAGACCCCGCTCCCGCAGCCACACCCACACCACCACGGCCACGGCGGCCACCCACATCGCCCAGCCCGTGACCGCCAGGGCACCCACGGGACCGTTCGCGTGCACACGCCACGGCCCGGCCGCCGCCAGCAACGCGACCAGCACCGCCCCGAGTACCACCCCCCACCACCAGCGACGCGTCATCATCACTCCTTGCTGCCAGTCCAGCGCAGCACAGAGTAGACGACGCGAGCAGCGTTAAACAGCCCCAAACGCAGACTAATCCGCACTCCGATCATCAAACCTGTTTGATCGCGCACCAGCACCCAGAGAATGATCTTCCGTAGGCGATCCACTGGCGAGGTGGATGTGCCGAGCCGAAAGCACCTCCACCGCCCGAGCGTTGGATCTCGCGACAGGCGGGCCGTCAGGGATCGCCGCGGGGACGTGACCTGCTTCATAGCGCCAGGTGGGCAGCTGGCGGTACCGGAGCTGGCGATGGGCGTGGAGACCGGGGTTGTGTGGAACAAGTAGGCCAGTGCACCGCCGCGCTCCTCGGGTGACGCTCCCCGGATGCTGCGGCCAGGAGTTGGCGCCCTGGGGCCCGCCGGACAACCGTGTACGGCTCATCGACGCAGGAGAGTGCGCTCGGGACCTGTACGGCCGCGCTCCGCCGTCTCCCACGGTCAGATCCGCGTCCTCGTGGACGCCGCCACGCCCGTCCAGCCCGCCGGGACCCGATGCCGCCCACGACGACCATCGACGAGGCCGGGTCCGCGCGCGCCGGACCGCGGCATCTCGGCCTGTTCTGACCGGCCTGCCCCGTGAGGGCGAGTAATTCTTTACCCATTCGATCTTGGGTGGTGTCACTCCCATGCGGTTGTCGCAGGAAATCCCCCTCCACGCGACAATCCCCCGTGCGGGGGGTGTCGGGCCGGTTCGGTTCGGTGGTGGTGCTGCTGGTCGGTGTCGTTCCGTGTTCGTACACTGACACCGATCACCAGAAGGATGGTTTCGGGGGGTGGTTGGGTGCCGCGGCGCAGCGCCTGGTGGGTGTGGGCGGGACGGGTCGTGTTCGCCGTGGTCGTCGTCGGGCTGGTGGTCTATCTCGCCGTGGTCGGGTTGGACCGGGCGGACAAGCTCGCCAGCAGCCTCAGCCTGCTGGTGGGGCTGTTCGCGTTGGCCGCGCCGTACCTGCTGCCCGCGCCGGGTGGGTCGGGGGGCGAACCGGACCGGGTCGAGGACACCGGTGACGCCCGTGCCACCGGCGGCGGGCAGGCCACCACCGGCCTGCACACTGGCGATGTCGGCCGGGCGGCGCGGGCCGCGCGGACAGGGGACGCGACCGCGGACGGGCCTGGGTCGTCGGCCAACACCGGTATTCAGCGTGGGCCCCGGCCGTGAAAGCCAAGAAGACACCGCCCGTCGCGGCAGAGGCGGCTACGGTCGCCGGGTCCGGGGCCGCGTCCGCGGACCACGGTGCGGTCGCGAACAGCGGTGTCATGGGCCCTGTCACCGTCGAACATCATCATCATCCCCAGCCGGCGGCGCCCACAGTGTGGCCGGTGCTGGTGGGCCGGCCGCCCGGGTTGGCGTCGGCGTTCCAACCCCGCCAGGGCCTGCGCGACCAGATCACCGCGGCTCGTGGCCGCGGTGTGGATGTGGTCCTGACCCAGCGGAAGACCCGCCGGGACGCGGGTGCGGTAGGGACGCGGGTGTTGGCGGGTGGGGGTGGGGTCGGCAAATCGCAGCTGGCGGCCTGGTTCGCCCACCGGGCGCTCGCGCAGGGCACCGACCTGGTCGTCTGGGTGGACGCCGCCACCGCCGACCAGGTCATCAGGAGCTACGCCCGTGCCGCCGCACAGGTCGGGCTACCCGGCGCCGACGGGACGGATCTGACCGTCGACGCGCAGAGGTTCCTGGAGTGGCTGCACACCACGTCCCGGTCGTGGCTGGTCGTCCTCGACGACATCGTCGACCCGGCGCCGCTCACCGGCTGGTGGCCCCCACACCGGCCGGCCGGCTGGACGGTGGCGACCACCCGGCTACGTGACCATCCGACCCTGGCCAGCGCGGGACGCCTCCAGGTCGATGTGGACGTGTACAGCCCCGACGAGTCGACGGCGTATCTCACCGACCGGCTGACTGACGCCGGCCACCCCCACCTGCTCGACCCGGACAGGAAAACCGAGGGGCAGGGGACGCCGGCGGGCGGGCTGGCCGACGCGCTGGGCCATCTACCGCTTGCGTTGTCGCACGCCGCCGCCTACATGATCAGCCAGGGAGAAGGATGCGCCGCCTACCTGGCCCGCTACACCCATGCTGAGAGCCGGCTGGCCGACCTGATGCCCGCCGACGCCCAGCCCGACGGCTATCCCCGGGCGGTCGCGGTCACCCTGCTCCTCGCCCTCGACGCCGCCGACGCGGCCGACCCGCCCGGACTGGCTCGCCCCGCTCTCGCCCTGGCCGCACTCTGCGACCCCGCCGGACATCCGGAGGCGCTATGGGCCACCCCCGCGGTCACCGGCTACCTGACCGCGCACCGCACTGGTACCCCCAGCCGGGGCCGTTTTGGCCGGCGTCGCGCCGGCCGGCCGGTCAGCGCCGACCAGGCCCGCCGGGCGATGCGGCTGCTGCACCGCTACGGCCTGCTCACTCACACCCCCACCGACGGTGCCCGTGCCGTGCGGATCCACGCCCTGACCGCCCGCGCCGCCCGGGAAACCCTCCCCGACCCGGCGGCGGCCAGCCGGACGGTCGCCGACGCGCTTCTCGCCCTGTGGCCCCAGGCCGACCACACCCTCCCCGACCTCACCACCACCCTGCAGGCCAACACCACCACCCTCACCCGCCACGCCGGGGACCTGCTCTGGCAGCCCGACGGCCACCGGCTGCTCTACCGGGCCGGCACCAGTCTGCTCGACGCCGGCCTGCACGCCCCCACCGTCACCTACTGGCAGCACATGACAGACCAGGCCAGCCGGCTGCTCGGCGACGAGCATCCGGACACCCTGGCCGCCTGCGGCAACCTCGCCGGCTCGTACGGGCAGGCGGGGCGGACCGGGGAGGCGATCAGCCTGTTGGAGCGGGTGGCCGCCGACTGCGCGCGGCTGCTCGGAACCGAGCATCCGGACACGCTGATCGCCCGCGGCAACCTCGCCTCCTCGTACGGGCGGGCGGGGCGGACCGGGGAGGCGATCAGCCTGTTGGAGCGGGTGGCCGCCGACTGCGCGCGGCTGCTCGGCGACGAGCATCCGGAGACGCTGGCCGCCTGCGGCAACCTCGCCGCCTCGTACGGGCAGGCGGGGCGGACCGGGGAGGCGATCAGCCTCGAGGAGCGGGTGGCCGCCGATTCCGCGCGGCTGCTCGGCGACGAGCATCCGGACACCCTGACCGCCCGCGCCAACCTCGCCCTCTCGTACGGGCGGGCGGGGCGAACCGGTGAGGCGATCAGCTTGGGGGAGCGGGTGGCCGCCGACTTTGCGCGGCTGCTCGGCGACGAGCATCCGGAGACGCTGACCGCCCGCGGCAACCTCGCCCTCTCGTACGGGCAGGCGGGGCGGACCGGGGAGGCGATCAGCCTGCAGGAGCGGGTGGCCACCGACTGCGCGCGGCTGCTCGGCGACGAGCATCCGGACACCCTGGCCGCCCGCGGCAACCTCGCCGCCTCGTATCGGCAGGCGGGGCGAACCGGTGAGGCGATCAGCTTGGGGGAGCGGGTGGCCGCCGACTTTGCGCGGCTGCTCGGCGACGAGCATCCGGAGACGCTGACCGCCCGCGGCAACCTCGCCGCCTCGTATCGGCAGGCGGGGCGGACCGGGGAGGCGATCAGCCTCGAGGAGCGGGTGGCCGCCGATCGGGAGCGGCTGCTCGGAACCGAGCATCCGCACACGCTGACCGCCCGCGCCAACCTCGCCGCCTCGTACGCGCAGGCGGGGCGAACCGGTGAGGCGATCAGCTTGGGGGAGCGGGTGGCCGCCGACTTTGCGCGGCTGCTCGGCGACGAGCATCCGGACACCGCGGCGGCGGCCGCGGTGCTGCGGGAGTGGCGGGGCGACGCCGACCCCTAGAGCGATCTTGTCGGGGCGGCCAGGGGCGTCGGTTTGGGGTACACCCCAACACCACACGATCAACTTGCGCCGAGAGCGTCAGGTTAGGGTCCTTGGCGAGGTTTCTTGACGTGTGTCGGCTCGGTTCTAAGAGTCCAGCCTGACATTTCCGGGTGTGGCAGGGGGCAGGCGAATGCGGGTCGGCTACGTCAGGGTCAGCAGCGTCGACCAGAACAGGGTGCGCCAACTTGACGGGGTCGACGTCGAGCGGGTGTTCACCGACAAGGCGTCCGGGAAGGACAGCGCCCGGCCGAAGCTCGACGAGATGCTCGCATTCGTCCGCGACGGTGACACCGTGCTCGTGCACTCGATGGACCGCCTCGCCCGCAACCTCGACGATCTGCGCCGCCTCGTGCGGACCCTGACCGGCAAGGGCGTGCGGGTCGAGTTCGTCAAGGAGAGCCTCGCCTTCACCGGCGAGGACTCGCCGATGGCGACGCTGCTGCTGTCGGTCATGGGAGCGTTCGCCGAGTTCGAACGCGCCCTGATCCTCGAACGCCAACGCGAGGGCATCGCCGCCGCCCGCCAGCGTGGCGTCTACACCGGCCGCAAACCCGCCCTGGCTCTGGCGGTTTGGTTCGGCCCCATGTGGGCGGCTTGAAGTGGCCCCACCCGGCGGGTGGCTGGGTGGGGGTATGGCGGTTTGATCTGGCCCCGCTTGGGGCGGGTCAGGTGGTGGTTTGGCGGGCGGCGCGGGCGTGGGCGAGTCGGTAGGAGTCGCTGCCGGTTTCGATGATGTTGGCGCCGAAGGTGAGGCGGTCGACGATCGCGGCGCAGAGCCGGG
>NZ_JCBATA010000110.1:0-12911 GCF_059816245.1 Frankia sp. RB5 | reverse complement strand
CTCCGAGTGGTCCCTGTTCTTCCGCGACCCGGACGGCATGGAACTGGAGGTCTGCTGCCACGCGGACGCGTGACCGAGACCACTCCCACCACAGCACGCCACCGACCCCGTCCTGGCCATAGCCGGCACGCGAGCCGGTCGCCGGCTATGGAGGCCGGAATCAGTGTGCCGTTTATGATGCGTATGCGGATTGGTCCTGCCGTGGCATTTAGCTCTGGTCCGGACGTTCCGTGGGTTCGCCGGGGCGGGCGGCGCGGACCATGCAGGTGAGCCGGGCGGTGCAGACCGGGCGATCCTGCTCGTCCGTGATGCGGATGTCGTAGGTGGCCAGGGTGCGCCCACCGTGTACCCGGGTCGCGACGGCGGTGACGGTTCCCGAGGTCAGCGAGCGGTGATGGGTCGCGTTCACCTCGATCCCCACCGCGACCGACCCGGCGGGGGCGCCGATCACGGCGGCGATCGACCCGGCCGTCTCGGCGAGCACCACCGAGGCGCCGCCGTGCAGCAGGCCGAACGGCTGCCGGTTGCCCTCGACCGGCATCGTGGCGACGACCCGGGCGGCGTCCGCCTCGACGAGCAGGACGCCCATCCGCCGCTCGAGCTCGCCGCGCAGCTCGTTGAGCTCGGCGACGAGCGCCCGCGCGGGCGGGTGGCCGGCGCCGGGCCCCGGCGCGGCGGCGTCCGGCGTGTCCGTCGGCCCGGTGGTCGGTGTGGCAGCCGGTGTGGCAGCCGGTGTGGCATCGGCAGGCATGACGAGCAGACTAATCGGGCACCGCCCGCGACAGACCGCCCACGGCCCACGAAACTGTCGGACGCACGGCCTAAACTCGCCGCGTGCCCGTCACCACGCCGAACACTCCCGCCGGCAAGCCGCCCGCCACCCGCTCGCGCGCCGCCGCCAGGCCCGCCGCGGCCACGAGGCCGCAGCCCGCCGGGGCGGCCGCCGCCACGCCGCGGCTGCTGCTGCTCGACGGGCACTCGCTGGCCTACCGCGCCTTCTACGCGCTGCCGGTGGAGAACTTCTCGACCACCACCGGCCAGCCGACGAACGCCGTGTACGGCTTCACCTCGATGCTGATCAACGTGCTGCGCGACGAGCGGCCGACGCACGTCGCGGTCGCCTGGGACCTGCCGACGCCGACCTTCCGGCACAACCAGTACGCCGAGTACAAGGCCGGCCGGGCCGAGACGCCGGCCGACTTCGTCGGGCAGGTCAGCCTCATCCACCAGGTCTGCGACGCGCTCGCGGTGCCCGGGGTGAGCGCCCCGGGCTTCGAGGCCGACGATGTGATCGCCACGCTGGCCACCGCCGGTTCCGCCGCCGGCATGGACGTCCTGGTCGTCACCGGTGACCGGGACGCGCTGCAGCTCGTCGGCGACCGGGTGACGGTGCTGATGACCCGCAAGGGCATCTCCGACATGACCCGGTTCACCCCCGACGAGGTCCACGCGAAGTACGGCCTGTCCCCGGCGCAGTACCCCGACTTCGCCGCGCTGCGCGGCGACCCGTCCGACAACCTGCCCTCCGTGCCCGGCGTGGGGGAGAAGACGGCCACCAAGTGGATCCAGCAGTTCGGCTCGCTCGCCGATCTGGTCGACCGGGCCGACGAGATCGGCGGGAAGACGGGCGCGTCGCTGCGGGCCCACCTGTCCTCGGTGATCCGCAACCGGTCGCTGACCGAGCTGGCCCGCGACGTGCCGCTGCCCGTCACGCCGGACGAGCTGCGGCTGCGCCCATGGGACCGGGAGAGCGTCCACCAGCTGTTCGACACGCTGCAGTTCCGGGTGCTGCGGGAGCGGCTCTACGCGGCGCTGGCCACGGCCCCGCCGCCGGTCGAGGAGGGCTTCGAGGTCTCGTTGTCCACCCTCGGCCCGGACGAGGTGGCCGGCTGGCTCGCCGAGCACGCCCGCGGCGGGCAGCGGGTCGGCCTGCACGCCCGCGGCAGCTGGGGCCGGGGTACCGGCGTGCTGTCGGGCCTGGCGCTCGCGGCGGCGGACGGCGCCGCCGCCTGGGTCGACCCGACCAGGCTCACCCCCGCCGACCTCGACGCCCTCGGCGGCTGGCTCGCGGACCCCGCCCAGCCCAAGGCGGGCCACGACGTCAAGGGCCCGATGCTCGCGCTCGCCGAGCTCGGCCTGACCCTCGCCGGTGTCACCAGCGACACCGCGCTCGCCGCCTACCTGGCCCTGCCCGGCCAGCGCTCGTTCGACCTCGGCGACCTCGTCGCCCGCTACCTGCACCGCGACCTGGCCAGTGAGCCCGCCAGCAACGGCCAGCTCACCCTCGACGGCACCGGCGAGGAGGAGGAGTCGCAGGCCGACGCGGTGCGCGCGCTGGCCTGCCGGGAGCTCGCCGACGAACTCGACGCCGACCTCGAACGCCGCTCGGCGGCCGGCCTGCTGCGCGACATCGAGCTCCCGCTCGTCACCGTCCTCGCCGGCATGGAGCGCGCCGGCATCGCCGCCGACCAGGAACACCTCGCCGACCTGCAGAAGAGCTACGGCGCCGAGGTGTCCGCCGTCGCCGCCCAGGCGCACGAGATCGTCGGGCGGGCGTTCAACCTCGGCTCACCCAAGCAGCTCCAGCAGATCCTGTTCGACGAGCTGGCCCTGCCCAAGACCAAGAAGATCAAGACCGGCTACACCACGGACGCCGACGCGCTGGCATGGCTGGCCGTCCAGTCCGACCATCCGCTGCTGCCCGTGCTGCTGCGCCACCGCGACGTCGCCCGGCTCAAGACCGTCGTCGACTCGCTGCTGCCGATGATCGACGACGCCGGTCGCATCCACACCACGTTCAACCAGACGATCGCCGCCACCGGCCGGCTGTCGTCCACCGACCCGAACCTGCAGAACATCCCGATCCGCACCGCCGAGGGCCGCCAGATCCGCCGCGCGTTCGTCGTCGGCGCCGGCCACGAGTCGCTGCTCACCGCGGACTACTCGCAGATCGAGATGCGGATCATGGCCCACCTGTCCGGTGACGAGGGACTGATCGAGGCCTTCGGCTCGGGGGAGGACCTGCACACCTTCGTCGCCGCCGAGGCGTTCGGCCTGCCGGTCAGCGAGGTCGACCCGGAGCTGCGCCGGCGGATCAAGGCGATGTCCTACGGCCTGGCGTACGGGCTGTCCGCCTTCGGGCTCGCCTCCCAGCTCGGTATCGCCCCCGACGAGGCGCGTGAGCACATGGACGCGTACTTCGCCCGGTTCGGTGGGGTGCGCGATTTCCTGCGTGGTGTCGTCGACCGGGCCCGCGGCGACGGTTACACCGAGACGATGCTCGGCCGCCGCCGCTACCTGCCCGACCTGACCAGCGACAACGCCCAGCGCCGGCAGATGGCCGAGCGCATGGCCCTCAACGCGCCGATCCAGGGCTCGGCCGCCGACATCATCAAGATCGCCATGCTGGGCGTCGACCGGGCGCTGCGTGCCGGCGGCTACCACTCCCGCCTGCTGCTCCAGGTGCACGACGAGCTCGTCCTGGAGATCGCGCCGGGCGAGCACGAGGACGTCGAGCGGCTCGTCCGCGCCGAGATGACCTCCGCCTACACCATGTCCGTGCCGCTGGAGGTCAGCGTCGGCTCCGGCCGGACCTGGGACGACGCCGCCCACTGACCCCCGCGCCCGCCGCCGGCCGCGGTATGTTCGGACGTTTTGCCGGCCTTTCGGAAAACCTTTCCGGCGGCGGGAGGCAAATGTTGGGACATTATGCCACCGCAGTGGGTTGGCGGCCTGACGCGGATGTTAGGCCGGCCCGTCAACCGGCTATGTTGAAAGAAGGCAGGCCGGTGCGGAACCCGCCGGCCTCGCGAGGAGAGAAGAACCCACCGTCGGTTGGCCGCCGGCCGGATCGCTGTTCTCCCCGGGACGGGGGAAGGCCCCATCAGCCGCCGGCGCGGCGACGCGACGGCTGGTGGACGACCGACGGCCAGGCACCCGCCTGGGCGCGGTGGCCGCGGCGGGCATGGGCCCGGTCGGGTGCCTGCCCGGACGGACCCGGCGGCGCGGATCCTCGCCGGATCTCGGGGCCGGCGGATCGGCGGGGGAGGTAAGCGGCTCGTGTACAGAGACCGTGCGCACGCCGACCGAAGGCGGTTCCTGGTCGTCGCGCCGCTCGGTGCCGCGGTGCTGTTCCTGGCGGGACTGCTGCTGCCCGGCTCTCCCGGATATCGGACCTGGTACGTCGGGCTGGGGCTCACGGTGGCTCTGGCCAACCTCGCCGTGGGGATCACGGTGCGTCCCCGCGCCCGGTGGCCGGCCCCGCTCGCCGTCGCGTCGTTCGCCGCCATGCTGGGGATCAGCGTCGCCGAGTCCACGTCGCTTCCCGCCGCCGCGACGTACCTGATCTGGTTCCCGCCGCTTGCCGCGTACGTCGCCCTGATACGCGTCCCGCTGGCCACCGCCACGATGACGGTCGCCATCGCCATGCTGGTCGCAGGGGCGGCCATCGGTGATGCCCCCGGCGGCCTACCAGCCGCGCTGGTGACCTCGGTGGCGTTGTGCGTGAGTGCCGCGGCGCTGATCGTGAAGGGTCTGTTCCGTGCCGATCTGATGCAGCGGGAGACGGACACGCTGACCAGGCTGCCCAACCGGGCCGGCACGCTGGAACGGGGCGAACGCGCCGTCCAGGAGATCCGGACCGCCGGGCGTGAGGCCGTCCTCGTCCTCGTCGACATCAACCGGTTCCACGAGATCAACGACGCGTTGGGCCATGTGGGCGGGGACACGCTCCTGCGGGTCATCGCACGGACGCTGAAGGGTCTCAACCCGCCGCCCGCCTTCGTAGGCCGGGTCGGGGGGGACGAGTTCGCCATGATCTTCCGCGGGATGTCGGCCCCGGCGGCGGGAACCATCCGGCCGGGAGCGCGGACACCGCCGCCCACGGCCGCGGAGACGACACGCAGCCGGGTGTTCGGCCGGCGGGTCCTGCGCCAGATCCAGGGGCCCTTCGAGGTGTGCGGCGTCGAGGTGGCCGTGGACGCCTCCGTCGGCATCGCGGTCGCACCCCGGGACGGCACCTCGATGGCCCGGCTGCTGACCTGCGCGGACTCGGCGTTGCTGCGTGCCAGGCAGGCCGGGGAGAGCGTCGGCCTGTGGGATCCGGGCATCGCCGGGATCCGACCCGAGGAGATCGCCCTGTACGCGCAGCTGCGCTCGGCGATCAGCCGCGACGAGCTCGTCCTCTACTACCAGCCGCTGCAGTCCGCCCGCTCCGGCACGATCGTCGGGGTGGAGGCGTTGCTGCGCTGGCATCATCCGACGCGGGGGCTGCTCGCGCCCGGCGACTTCCTGCCGGTCGTCGAGCGTTCGTCGCTGATCGCCGACCTGACCCGCTGGGTCCTCGACGAGGCGTTGCGGCAGAGCGCGGACTGGACCGAGGCCGGCCTGCATCTGCCGGTGTCCGTCAACCTCTCCCCCCGGATGCTGGTCCTCGACGACCTGCCCCGGGTGGTCGGCGGGGCGCTCGGCGCCCACGGGCTGAGCAGCAAGGCGCTCACCCTCGAGATCACCGAGAGCGCGCTGGTCACCCAGCCCGCGCGGGCGGCGACGATGCTGCGCCAGCTCTGCGCGGAAGGGGTCGGGTTGTCCCTGGACGACTTCGGCACCGGCTACAGCTCGATGGAGATCCTCAAGACCCTGCCGTTCAACGAGGTCAAGATCGACCGGGGTTTCGTGACCGACGCCAGCGGCAGCCTCCCGGACGCCGCGATCGTGCGGTCGGTCGTCGACCTGGGTCACCGGCTTGGCCTTCGGGTGGTCGGCGAGGGCATCGAGGACGAGCGGACCCTCTCGATGATGATCGACCTGGGCTGCGACCTGCTCCAGGGCGAGGCGATCTCGGTGCCGCTGCCGGCGGCGCAGCTGACAGCGCTGCTGCGTGCCCGGTCGGCGCCGCGCGCGGCCAGCGGGCCGACCACCGACGCCGGGCCGCCGCCCGCCCTCGGCACCCAGCCGTCGGTGCCCACGGAGCGGGCGGCGACCCCGGAGCGCCCGCCTGTCCCCGTCCGGGCGTTCGCGTCGGTTCTCCCACCGCCGCCCGGCGCGCCCCTGCGACCCTGGCTGATGGCGGGCGTCGCCGAGCCGTCCGGCCCGCGGGACACGGAGGGACCTCCGCCCGCGGCGCCGGCTCGGGTCCCACCGGGCGGCGCGTGGACGTCGGTCAGCACCACCCGGCGGCCGCACGATCAGGGGACGGGCGCCGGCTCCCGCCCCGCCGCCGCTGCCCGTGCCGACGCCGAGCGCCTGGCGGTCCTGCGCGACTACCACCTCCTGCATACGATGCCCGAGTCCGCGTTCGACGACCTGGCGGCGATCGCCGCCCGCGCGACCGGCTGTGCCTCGGCCACGATCGTCTTCGTCGACGCGGCGCGGGAATGGACCAGGATCCATGCGAGAACCGGCGCGTCGCAGCTGGCACGGCAGTGCGGCATCGGCGCTCGGGTGATGGCCCAGGGCGCCTTCATCGAGATCCAGGATCTCGCCTCCCCACCCCGATGCCACGACGCGGGCGACCGGATCCGGTTCGCCGCCGGCGCGCCGATCGTCGCCCCCGCCGGGCATGTCCTCGGCGCGCTCACGGTGGTCGACACGGCGCCGCGCCGGCTGAGCACGGGCCACCGGGCGATCCTCACCAACCTCGCCCGCCAGGTGATCTCGCTGCTCGACGCCCGCCGCGAGGCGGCCGTGTTCGCCCTGCTGTCGGGAGCACTCGCCGACCTCGACCGGCTCTTGTTCGCGCGGGACCTGGAGCGGGCGGCGACGATCACGGCGAACGTCGCCGAGGCGCTGCTGGGGGCGAGCGAGGTCGCGCTCATGCTGGCCGAGATGCCGGGATCGACGATCTACCGGGTGGCCGGACAGAGCGTGGGGCCCGGCGTGACGCCGGTCGCCAGCGTCGGCGAGGAACTCGAACGCGACAGCCGCCTGCTCGCGGAGGCGCTGCGCACCCAGGGTCCGCTGTTCGTAGCGGACGCGGCGTCGTCACCGCTGATCATCCACGCCTTCGTCGAGCGGTACCGGCTGGGCTCGGTGTTCCTTGTGCCGCTGCCCGGCGAGGGCGGGCTGCTCGGGGTGATCGCCGCCCGGTGGGAGGACCGGCGCGGCGAGCTCGACCCGGTGGTGGTGCAGGCGCTCACCCTGCTGGCCCGGCAGGCGGCCCACACGCTGGTACGGCTGCGCGCCAGCCGGGACCGCGCCGGCACCCCCACCCCCACCCCCACTCCCGCCGAGGGCAGCTGACACCACCGCGCTCCGCTGACACCACCGCGCAGCGCGCGGTCCCGACCGGCCGTCCCGTCAGCCGGCGACCCCGACCTCGCGCCATGCCTCGCTGACCGCCTGTCGTTCCTCGGCGCCGAACAGCACGCCGGCCTGGCGGACCGTGACCGCCGCGAACGAGCGGAAGGTCGCGTTCGGCCGGACCTGCGGGGCGCGCAGGCTCTCGTACCAGATACGCCCGGCCCGGTCCCAGGCGTGGCCACCGAGCGCGCTGGCGGCCAGGTAGAACGCGCGGTTGGGAATGCCGGAGTTGATGTGCACGCCGCCGTTGTCGGAGGTCGTGCGGACGTAACCGTCCATGTGCGCGGGCTGGATGTCGTCGCCGAGCACCGGATCGTCGTAGGCCGTGCCGGGCGCCTTCAGGGAGCGAAGCGCCACGCCCTGCACGGCGTCGGTCAGCAGCTCGTCGCCGATCAGCCAGTCGGCCTGCTCGGCGGTCTCGCCGCGGGCGTACTGCTTCACCAGCGACCCGAACACGTCGCTGACGGACTCGTTGAGCGCCCCGGACTGGTTGACGTACATCAGCGCCGCCTCGTCCTCGGTGACGCCGTGGGTCAGCTCGTGACCGATGATGTCCAGCGACACCGTGAACCGGTGGAACAGCTCGCCGTCACCGTCGCCGAAGACCATCTGGCGGCCGTTCCAGAACGCGTTGTCGTAGTGGTCGCCGTAGTGGACGGTGGCGAGCAGCGACATCCCCTCGTCGTCGATCGAGTCGCGGCCCAGGACGGCGGCGTAGAACGCGAACGTGGCGCCGAGACCGTCGTAGGCCTCGTTCACGGTGACGTCCGCCACCGGCTCGCCGCCCTCGGCGCGCGCGGTCGCACCGGGCAGCGTCTCACTGCCCGCGGCGTCGGCGACCGCGCGGCGCGGCCCCGCGTCCGGCGCCAGCCGGGCCGGCGCGACGCCACGGCTGGCGGCGCGCAGCTGGGCGTTGTGGATGCGGATTGTGCGGTGGGAGCCGTCCTGGACGAGCGTGGACAGCGCCCAGGACCGCTGGTCGGGACTGCCGTTGCGGACGATGCGCTCCAGTACGTGGGGCGGGACGGCGCACGGCGCCGCCGGCCGTGCCGGCGCCGGGCCGGTGCGAGTGGGGTCCGCGGGGGAGGGCGGGCTGGCGGGGGACATGGTCGGCTCCGGGGCATGAGGACGGCGACCGGGCCGCGGACCGACCGGGGCGCCGACGGATCGAGTGATCCGTCGCCCTCAGACCATGCGGCCCGCGAACGTGGATGTCCAGAGCGTGTCGTTTGGTAGGCATAGTGTGGTCGCAGTCCGTCGGCATGTCATGATCGCTGCCGCGTGGGCGTGGGCGTGGGCGTGGGCGTGGGCGTGGGCGTGGGCGTGGGCGTGGGCGTGGGCGTGGGGGATTCCGGACGGGGCGCCCGCCACCGCCGCAGGCCGCGTCCCACCCCCACCCGGGCCAGCGCCACCGCGAGCGCGCCGACGACGAACCAGGTCATGTGCGCGTCGAGCCAGTCCACCCCGGCCCGCATCCAGGGGGAGACCGCCCGTGCGGCGCACAGGTAGAGCACGCTGGACAGCACCGAACCCGGGATCAGGAAGCGCAGGAACCGGCGCATCGGCACGCCGCCCGCGCCGAGCGCCGCGTCCACGGCGACGTTGGTGTTCAGCAGGCAGAACCACAGCAGCGGCGTCTGGGTGTTCGTCCGCGCCAGTGACGCGACGAGCCGGTTGCCGCCGACCGAGCGCAGCAGCACCGACCGGACGTTGTTGCGGGCCAGCCCGAAGTAGCCGACGTCGAGCAGGGTCCGCATCGTCGCGGCGAGCAGCAGCGCCGGCAGGAACGGCACCGATCCGCCGACAAGGACCAGCACCCCCCAGGTCGGGCGCAGCGCGATGAGCAGCAGCGGCGCCCGGCGGGACAGCGACGGGACGAGCGCCAGCCCGAGCACGCCGAGGCCGATCAGCGTTCCGGTGAGCACCGCGGGCCACAGCGAGGGGACGAGTCGTGCCACCCGCCCGGCGCGTGTCCGGTCCCCACCCACGACGTCCACAGGCCCTAGTCTGACCAGCTCGCGCTGGGTCGGGCCGAGGTGGTCGGCCGAGACGCGCGCCCCGGCTGGACGGGGGAGGGCGGGCGAGGCGCGTCGAGGACGAGGCTGGCAGACTCGGCGTCGTGCTCACAGTGGGGCTGACGGGCGGAATCGGGTCGGGGAAGAGCGCGGTGTCGGCGCGGCTGGCGGCCCGCGGCGCGGTGGTGATCGACGCCGACCGGATCGCCCGGGAGGTGGTCGCGCCGGGAACCCCGGGGCTCGCCGACGTGCTGGCCGCCTTCGGCCCCACGGTCGCCGCGCCCGACGACAGCCTCGACCGGCCGGCGCTCGGCCGGATCGTGTTCGCCGACCCGCAGGCCCGCGCCCGGCTGGAGGCGATCGTGCATCCGCTGGTCCGGGCCGAGACCGCCCGGCGGATCGACGCCATCCCCGCCGGCGGCATCGCCGTGCACGACATCCCACTGCTCGTCGAGGTGGGCGCCGAGGGTGGCTACGACCTGGTGCTTGTCGTCGAGGCGCCGCGTGAGCTGCGGCTGACGCGGCTGGAAGGGCGCGGCCTGCCCCGCGACGAGGCCCTGGCCCGAATGGCGTCACAGGCCAGCGACGAGCGCCGGCGCGCCGTCGCCGACGTCCTCATCGACAACGGCGGCAGCCTCGACGACCTCGACGCCCGCGTCGAGGAGGTCTGGCGCGACCTGCTCGCCCGCCGCGACGCCAAGGCCGCCTCCGCCTCGGGCGGCTAGCTCGCCGCCACTACTGGACGCCGGCGGCGCCCATGCCGCGCAGTTCCTTCTTCAGCTCGGCGATCTCGTCGCGCAGCCGCGCGGCGAGCTCGAACTGCAGCTCCCGGGCAGCCTCGTGCATCTGGTCGTCGAGCTGGCGGATGAGCTGGGCCAGCTCGTGCGACGGCATGCCGGCGAGTTCGCTGGCGTAGCGGCCGACGACGTCGTCGCGCCCGCCGCGGGACTTCATCCCGGGCACGGGAGCCTTGCCGCGCGACTGCGCCCGCCCGCCGCCGCCGATCAGCTCGCCCGCGGCGGACTCGCGGACCATGTCGTCGAGGATGTCCACGACCTTCTTGCGCAGCGGCTGCGGGTCCAGGCCGCGCTCGGCGTTGTAGGCCATCTGCTTCTCGCGACGGCGGTTCGTCTCGTCGATGGCGTGGCGCATCGACGGGGTGATCGAGTCCGCGTACATGTGCACCTGGCCGGACACGTTGCGGGCCGCCCGGCCGATCGTCTGGATCAGCGACTTGTCGGAGCGCAGGAACCCCTCCTTGTCCGCGTCGAGGATGCTGACCAGCGACACCTCGGGCAGGTCGAGGCCCTCGCGCAGCAGGTTGATGCCGACGAGGACGTCGAACTCGCCGCGGCGCAGCTCGGTGAGCAGCTCCACCCGGCGCAGCGTGTCGACCTCGCTGTGCAGGTAGCGCACCCGGATGCCGAGTTCGAGCAGGTAGTCGGTGAGATCCTCGGACATCTTCTTGGTCAGCGTGGTGACCAGGACCCGCTCGTCGCGCTCGGCGCGCAGCCGGATCTCGTGGACGAGGTCGTCGATCTGGCCCTTCGTCGGTTTGAGCACGACCTCCGGGTCGAGCAGGCCGGTCGGGCGGATGATCTGTTCGACGATACCGTCGGCCCGGTCGAGCTCGTAGGGGCCGGGCGTCGCCGACAGGTAGACGGTCTGCCCGATCCGCTCAAGGAACTCCTCGAAGCGCAGCGGCCGGTTGTCCATCGCGCTCGGCAGCCGGAAACCGTGCTCGACCAGGTTGCGCTTGCGGGACATGTCGCCCTCGTACATCCCGCCGATCTGCGGGACGGTCACATGCGACTCGTCGATGACCAGCAGGAAGTCGTCCGGGAAGTAGTCGAGCAGGGTGTGCGGAGCGGTGCCGGCGGCGCGGCCGTCGATGTGCCGGGAGTAGTTCTCGATGCCGGAGCAGAAGCCGACCTGGCGCATCATCTCGATGTCGTAGGTGGTCCGCATCCGCAGCCGCTGCGCCTCCAGCAGCCTGCCCTGACCCTCCATGGTGGCCAGGCGCTCCTCGAGCTCCGCCTCGATGCCGGCGATCGCCCGCTCCATCCGCTCCGGGCCGGCGACGTAGTGGGTGGCCGGGAAGACGAAGATCTCGGGGACCTCGCGGACGATCTCCCCGGTGAGCGGGTGCAGGTAGGACAGCTTCTCGATCTCGTCGCCGAACATCTCGACCCGCACGGCGAGCTCCTCGTAGACCGGGAACACCTCGACCGTGTCGCCGCGGACCCGGAAGGTGCCGCGGGTGAAGGCCAGGTCGTTGCGGGCGTACTGGACGTCGACGAGGCGGCGCAGCAGGGTGTCGCGCTCGATCTCGTCGCCGACGCGCAGCCGCACCATCCGGTCGATGTACTCCTGCGGGGTGCCCAGGCCGTAGATGCAGCTCACGCTCGCGACGACGACGACATCACGGCGGGTGAGCAGGCTCATCGTCGCGGAGTGCCGCAACCGCTCGACCTCCTCGTTGATGGAGGAGTCCTTCTCGATGTAGGTGTCCGTCTGCGCGATGTACGCCTCGGGCTGGTAGTAGTCGTAGTACGAGACGAAGTACTCGACCGCGTTGTTCGGCAGCAGCTCGCGGAACTCGTTGGCGAGCTGGGCGGCGAGCGTCTTGTTCGGCGCCATCACCAGGGTGGGGCGCTGTAGCCGCTCGACCAGCCACGCGGTCGTCGCGGACTTGCCGGTGCCGGTGGCGCCGAGCAGGACCACGTTGGACTCGCCGGCCCCGATCCGCCGGGCCAGCTCGTCGATGGCGGCCGGCTGGTCGCCGGCCGGGGCGTAGTCGGACACGACCTCGAACGGGGTGCGGGTCCGCTCGATGTCGGTGGTGGGCCGTTCGAACGTTGTGCTCACGTCTTCCAGAACACCACAGCCCTCCGACAGTTTCCGTCCGGCCCGGCGGCGCCGCCCGGCGGCACGGTCAGTCCACGGCCGGGTCCCAGCCGATCAGGCGGGCGCCGAGCACCGCCGTCTGCAGGACGTACCGGTCGGTGGGCAGGGTCGGGTCGTGCCGGGTCAGCGCGTGGATGCGGTCGAGACGGTAGGTCAGCGCGCGCACGGACAGGTGCAGCCGGCGGGCCGCGGCCAACGCGACCCCGCCGGTGGTGAAGTAGGCGTCGAGGGTGTCCAGCAGCGGCCCGGCTCCGCCGCGCGCCGTGCGCAGCGGGGCGAGCACCGCCTCCACCAGCTCCGCGAGCGCCTCCCGGTCGCGCAGCAGCACCTTGTAGATGAGCAGGTCGTCGGTGTGCACGACGCTGCCCGCCAGGCCCAGGCGGCCGGCGAGCTCGGTGGCGGACCGGGCCTCCTCGAAGCCGATCCGCACCCCGGCGACGCCGCTGCGGGGCCGGCTCACCCCCATCCGCCAGACCAGGCCGGGTTCGGCGCGCAGCCGGCGGGCCAGCGCGGCGACGCCGGGTGTGGACTCCGGTGTCGGCGCGAAGGCGGGCAGCGGCGAGAAGCCCAGCCCGGAGGCGGCCGCGGCGTCGGCCCGCCGCCGCCCCGGCGGCCGACCGCCCCGCCGGACGTTGCCCGCGACGGCCCCCGGGCCGGCCGGCCCGGACGTGCCCACCAGCCCTGGCGGGC